>CAZVUE010000095.1:0-2400 GCA_964630335.1 uncultured bacterium
GGTTTGCCCTACATTTGTAGGGCAAGGCTTTAGCCTTGCGAATATGATACCTAATTATATAAAGAGGGAACTGACTGATTTGGAAAGGTGAATCCGTTTAATCGCCTCACCCAACAGTTCCGCGACAGAAAGAACCTTAATCTTCGGTATCGCCTTCTCCAAAGGTAACGGAACGGTGTCGGTAATGACCAATTCCGCCAGGGCTGATTCCTTAATCTTGGCAATCGCGTTGCCGGAAAGAACTCCGTGGGTACAGGAAGCGTAGACGTCTAAGGCACCTTTCTTCTTCAGAACCGCGGCCGCCTCTACTAAAGTACCGCCGGTGGCAATGAGGTCGTCTACCAGAATCGCGGTCTTACCTTTTACCTCACCAATTAAGTTCACCGCTTCCACTTCGTCCGGACCATCCCGGCGTTTGTCCACAATCGCCAGACTTGCCCGCAACTTCTTGGCAAAAGCCCGGGCAATCTTGACACTACCCACGTCCGGAGCCACCACCACCGGTACGGGTATATCCTTCTTCTGGAAGTAAGCGACCGTGATAGGCGCGGCAAAGAGGTGGTCTACCGGAATGTCAAAAAATCCCTGAATCTGGGGGGCGTGGAGGTCCATCGTCAGAATCCGGCTGGCACCGCTGGCAGTAATGAGGTTGGCAACTAATTTTGCGGTGATGGGGACCCGGGGCTTATCCTTCCGGTCCTGACGGGCATAGCCAAAGTAGGGAATGACCGCAACAATTCTTTCTGCGCTCGCCCGGCGGAAGGCATCAATCATCACCAGAAGTTCCATCAGGTTCTCATTGACCGGCGGTGAGGTGGGCTGAATGACGAAGACATCCTTGCCCCGGACGTTATCCTCAATCGCCACGCTGATTTCACCGTCACTGAACCGTTCTGAACTGATTTTGCCTAAACCTTTACCAAGATATCGGGCGATGGCTTCGCCCAGAAGAGGGTTAGCGGTTCCGCTGAAAATAAGACAATTATCCATCGGTTTTTTTGTCCCTGGTTTTCATAACCCGCTGGGCCATTTTCAAGTCGTCGGGAGTGTTTACGCCTAAAATCTCTTCCGGCTGGTCAATGGGACAGGCAGAGATAATTTCACCCCGGGAGCGCAGGATATGAATTACGTCGGTAAGGTAATACTCACCTTTGACGTTATCTGGTTTGACCCGGCTAAGGCTTTGAAACAGTTTCGGCGCGGAGAAGAGATAGACGCCGGAATTAATTTCTTTAATCCGGCGTTCTTCCGGAGTGGCGTCTCCTTCCTCTACAATGGCGTCCACTTCGCCGGTGCCGTTCCGTTTAATCCGGCCGTAACCAAAAGGGTCTTTTAAAAAAGCGGTAAGGATAGTACCCGCGGACTGTTTCTTCTGATGATATTTAAGCAGTTTTCGCAAGGTCTCTGCTCTCAAAAGCGGGGTGTCACCGCAAAGAATCAGAACGTCTCCGGAATAGCCCTTGAGAGACTTTTCGGTTTGCCGAACCGCGTGGCCGGTGCCCAAAGGAACTGCCTGGGTGACAAACCCGACCGAATTCCCGGCTAATTCTCTTTTTACCTGCTCTTTCTGGTGTCCCACGACCACCAGAACCTTTTCCGGCTTCATCTGGCGGACAACTTCCACGATGTGGGAAATCATTGATTTGCCAAAGAGGTTGTGGAGGACTTTCTGGAGGGAAGATTTCATTCGGGTACCTTTTCCCGCAGCCAGAATCACCACGCAAAACTTATGCACGGTATAATTTTACCACAGTTTTTAATCTTCTGCAACCGAAATCTTTTTTGACATTTCCCTGGGGTGGTGATACATTATATTTGCAAGGCTAAAGCCTTGCCCTACATATCCGAATGTAGGGCAAACCTTTAGGTTTGCGTTGTATTTTGGATTAGGTTATGGAAAAGGTTTATACGGTTACGGAATTAAGCCAGGAAATTAAATACCTTCTGGAAACCGGGTTCCATTCAGTCTGGGTGGAGGGGGAAGTCAGTTCCCTGCGCCAGCCGGTCTCCGGACATGTTTACTTTAACCTGAAGGATGCGGAGAGTCAGATTCGGGTGGTCCTCTTCCGGAACGTGGCCGGCAGACTGAAGTTTAAGTTGAACGAGGGGTTGAAGGTTCTTCTATCTGGTCGGGTCTCAGCCTACCCGGGCCGGAGCGAATATCAGGTTATCGGAGAAGAAGTCGAACCCAAAGGCTTGGGCGCTTTGCAGTTAGCCTTTGAAGAACTGAAGAAGAAGTTGGCAGCCGAAGGACTCTTTGCTCCGGAACGGAAAAAACCCATTCCTTACTTAATTAAGAGGTTGGCCGTGGTAACTTCACCCACCGGTGCGGCCATCCGGGACATCCTGAAGGTCTTAAAGCGCCGCAATCCAGGGATTGAGGTCATTATCTACCCGGCG
>CAZVUE010000095.1:2500-4738 GCA_964630335.1 uncultured bacterium
GTGGTGAGACCACTCTCGGTGGTTTTGACGCGCTCCTTTTAGCCCGGGGTGGGGGAAGTTTGGAAGACCTGTGGGCTTTTAACGAAGAGAAGGTGGCCCGGGCAATCGCGTCTTCCGAAATCCCGGTAATTTCTGCGGTGGGACACGAGATTGACTATACCATCAGCGACTTTGTGGCGGACCTGCGGGCACCAACCCCTTCGGCAGCAGCGGAAATTATCTCCTTACACCGGGAGGAAACCGTAGCCAGAATCAGATCCTACTTCCAGCGGATGGCTTATCTGATTCAGACCAAACTAAACGAGATCGCCCAGCGATTAAACACTATCAGGAGCCGGTACGGTTTTCAACGGCCCCAGGACCTTCTTTTGACCCTGAGCCAGCGGATTGACGAACTGGGTGAGAGAATGATAAGAGTCCAGAAGACCAGCCTGGAACAATCCCAACAGTTCTGGGAAGCCTTGAGCCGACACCTTTCTAACCTGTCACCTTTAGCGGTCTTAGACCGTGGTTACAGCATCACCTTTACCCATCCGGAGGGTGTGGTGGTTAAAGAAGTAAAAGGTCTTTCGGTGGGGCAGTTAATCTCCAGCCGGTTGGCGAAAGGCGACCTCATCAGCAAAATTACTGAAATAGAAAGAAAGGGAAAACCAGAAAAGAAACTAAAAGGGGAGGGAAATACTCAAGGGGCTTTATTCAAAAATTGGTAGCGTTCCGTTTTAGTGTTGCTATAAGTGGTCTTTGACAATTTATAACCTCTTGATTTAGTGAGACTTCCTGCGTTATGGTATGTGTTTATAGCAACACCCATAGCGATAGGAGGTCAAAAATGCCAAGAGGAATCTGCCGTGAACGATGTTGTCATTGCCAGGGATCGAGTACCAAACGACACGGTATTCTGATCCTTAAAACGGTCACGCTCCAGGGGATTCAACCCCGTGGAATCCAGCGTTGGTATTGTAAAGACTGCCATCGGGCTTTTACACCAGTGCATACGGCCAATGGCCCAGGGAAATATGCTCTGGAAGTTTATGAGAAAGCTGTCATGCTTTACTTCGACCAAGGGGCTTCGTATCGTGCCGTGGCACGAGAACTGCACCGCATGGGAATCCCACACATAGACGCTAAGATGTGCTGGAGTATGATCCAAACACTGGCATCCAACTGCAAAAACCCTTGGGAAGTTAGTCTGGAACTTAATCCCCAATGGTCCGGATATATCGCCGTTGACGGCGACAGCGTCAAGATTTTCAACCACCGCGAATCCATATTGCTTGGCGCGGATGTAGAATCCTTGGACATACCGCATCTTATCCTGGCGGAGCACGAAGACGCCGAAAATTGGCTTTTCTTCTTCATCGTGCTCAAAAACACGTTGAAGTATCCGCTCAAGGGCATTGTATCTGATGGAGACCCCGCCATTGAGAGTGCAGTCGAGCTTGTATGTCCCGGCATCCCGCACCAATTTTGCGTGAGGCATTTCCAAGAGGGTCTCCACCGATATCTTCGGTATGAATCCACTCATGGTCGGGGAACATGGCGCCTCATTCAACGTTTTGAAGATGCCGTGCGTATGTGTCTATATGCCAGCAACCTTCAAGAAGCCCGAATGCATCTGGGCGTCATCCAATTGGATCCGGAATTTCGCCAAATCCATCTCGAAGATGCGATTCAACTCCTGGAACACAACTTTGACCGGCTGACGCAACATTTTCTCCATCCAGGATTGCCCAGAACCAGCAACGTGGCAGAAGGGGTCATTCGTAAATTCGACCGCAGGCTCAATGCCATGGATAGTTTTGGAAGTCATCAGACGGCTTGGAACACCATCAAGATGCTTACGCTTCACACACGCTTTAGAACGCTCACAGATTGCCGAAGACCTCATAAGCATCGCAATGGCTTTGCTCCATTGGAGTTGACCAACGTCAACATCCAAGGGCTCAATTGGATACGTTTCAGTCAAAGAACCGATCACAATCCGCCTAAGGCGGATTGAAACGTTTCATACCACAATAAGAATTTCGTTGCCTGGTAGAAATGACGGGATTATGGGAAAGTTTTTTCCTGATTTTTTCACAATCCCTGTTACAAAAATTTCTCTCTCTTTTTCAAAGAAAAAAGAAGTTTGTCTGAAAGTTTGTTGATTTCCTAAATCCATTGGCTTGCTTTCGCTTGAGCTCGCACAGGGCTCCGCTCAAGCAAGCCAATTAAAGAATATTAAAAGACCAAAAACAA
>CAZVUE010000096.1:0-4733 GCA_964630335.1 uncultured bacterium
GCCGGTTGTTTCCAGGTCTAAAAAGACCAGGGTTCTATCTATATATAACGACATATAGCCTGCGTTTAAAAAAGAAACATGTAGGGCAAACCTTTAGGTTTGCGTTTTTGCAAGGCTAAAGCCTTGCCCTACTTTGGAAAGAACGTCAAAGAAAGATGGAGTAAGCAAGTAAATAAACAGAACCGGGACCTTCATAACCGGGCAGGACTTCGTACTCCTGGTCAGTAAGGTTTTTAATCATAAGGGTAATCAGGTGGTTGGGGCGATATTGGCAGATTAGCGCACATCCGGGTAGACACTGTTCCGGACTGTCTTCACCCGGATTTCCGTAATCCGCACCGCTTTCGTATTCGAGAAAGAAACGGAGTGTAAACTTGGGGTTTATCGAACCGATAAGGCTTATATTACCCGTCCAGTCAGGCCAGAGCGCGGTGGTGTCCTCATCCTGGTCGGTGCTGAGCAGGTGATAGGTAATAGAACCGGCAAGGTGCAGACGCTTATCAGGAAAGACGGTGGCAGCAAAAGTGAACTCGGTCTGTCCGGTGTCCGAAAGGTTATCCGGCAAATATAATCCGCCTTCTTTTCGGCTGGCTGGTAAATCCCGGATGCAGCCGGTAGAAAGAGAGCAATCCAGAAGGCAGGATTGAACCGTCCTTTTCCAACCTAATAAAACCGCCGCTTCCCTGACCGCATCAGGAAATGGCTCAATCCCTCTCTGGCTGCCGGCAAAACCCAAATAAAATTTATCGGTCTGCCAGAAAAAAGAAAGACCAAGACTTTCCCGGGTTCCACCCCACAGGTTTAAGTTAAAGAAAGATAAGGAAGGAACAACATTTTCCGGTAAGAGACGGTCCTGAAACGAAGGGCTGACCGGCGGTGCTTCCTGCGGAAAGGAAAATACCGGAGCCGGTGTCCTATCCTCACCAATGATAATTCGTTCCGGCAGGCGTAAATCCTCACCGGCAAAAAGAACCAACGGGGGGAAAAAATACAATAAGATACTACTAGCTAACAATAATTTATTTGCCACTCTTTTTAATCTGCGCCAAAGAATCCTTAATCTCTTTGCTCAAAGGTGAATCCCCGGGGAGGTTAATCAACGCCTCCAAATAGACCGGCACCGCCTCCTGGCTCCGGTCCAATCTCTGAAGACAAACACCCAACCCATAGAGAATCTCACCTTTTCTGTCCGGAATTTTTCCCTGAATCTGCTGGTAAATTGGAATCGCCTGACCGTATTCCCCTTTCGCCAAAAGTAAATCCGCTTTATTTTTAAGGAGACTGTCCCTTAAGTCCTCCCGCGATTTAAGAGCAAGTCCGGCATCAAATGCAGACAGACTCTCTTCCGGCTTATTCTGTTGCAGGTAAGCCAGACCGGAAAGCAGGTAAGCCTCGGCCCGAATATCTTGGTCAATGTTTGGAGACGCCGTAATCCTTTTGAGATAAGGAATAGCCTCGGCTGAATGTTTTTCTTCAATGAAAAACCGCGCCAAAAACAAGACCATTGGCGCCTGGTCTGAGATAATACTACGACGGGAAAGAAACCCCTCCCAAACCGCTGCCGCGGCCTTCTTATCACCCCGGGCGATAAAAGTAAGCCCCAAGCCATAATAAGCCTGCCCGGTCATCTCGTTTGCCGGATAGTTATGGACAAAATCTTCAAAAACCCTCTTCGCCTCATCATAATCCTTAAGGTTATATAACGAAAAAGCCTCCTGCAAAAGAGCATTGGGAACCAGAGAACTCAGGGGGAATACTTTCCGGAATTCCCGGTAAAAAGATAACGCCTTCTCATAGTCACCGGAAAGGAAAATGGTGCCGGCCAGTTCGTAAAGGACCTTCTCCTGGAACTCTTCGGCACCGGAAATAGAGCGCGCCTTCTGTAAATATTCGGCTGACTTCACGTAGTCCTGTTCTTTCTGAGCCAGTACTCCCAACTGAAAGTCAGCGGTCATCTTGATTTCCGGGTCGGTGGACTTCTCCTCGGCTGCCCGGTAATAAAGAGCAGACTGCCCATAATCCTTCAGGGAAAAAAAGATGTCACCCAAACGAAAAGATGCTAAAGCGGAAATCTCGGCGTCAGGGCTTTTGGTAAGGTCCAGAAAACAGGACTGCGCCAGAGCAGAATTTCCTTCGTGCCAGGAAGCGGTTGCCTGATAATACCTGACTTTTGACAAAGAAGGCTCGGCGGGAAAAGCGTCCAGAACAAGTCTGGCGATAGTATGAACCCGGACGAAATCTTTTTCTTTCAGCGCTTCCGCAACGGCACGGGTAGCCGCATTAATTAAAAGATTCTTGCCTTCCGGAAAGTCTTTCTGTTCCGGATACTTCCCTTCCCATTCCTGGAGGGTAGTGAGGGCTTCAAAGAATTTGCCTTGATTTGCCTGGCTGGCTAAAAGTCCCTGGTACGCCGGTACTGCCATCTCCTTTTCTAATCTACCCGAGGTGGACGCGGTGCGAAAATCGCTTTCCGCCTGGCTGAATGCAGAAGAAGACAGGTTTGTCTCACCCCGGAGATAGTAGGCTTGGGTCAAATAAGTACTTTCGGGATAGTTTTCAATCAGGGAAGTAAAACTCTTCCGGGCTTCCAAAAACCTGTTCAATTTCCGAAGGTTCAAACCTTCCAGGAGTAATGCGTAAGACCGAAGTGAACTCTGGGGATAGTCCCGGTTAAACTGAACGAGGTAATTTAAAGAGATTTCGTGAAATTCATTTTCGTAAGATACTTTCGCTAATTGCAAATATTCCTTTTCGGTGTACCCAAAAACCGTCTTTCCCGAAAAAATCAAACAGGCTATCAGTACAAAAACGAATAAAATCTTTCTTCCCATAATTTGTATTAAAAAGAAAGCCCCGGAGGTTCTCCGGGGCTTTCCGCCGTTCCATTAACAAAGATATCTCTTACTATCTTTATAATTTCACGACATTTTCTGCTTGAGGTCCTTTTTTGCCCTGAGTTACGTCGAACTCAACCTCCTGCCCTTCCTCCAGGGACTTGTAACCGTCGCCCCCAATGGCAGAATAGTGCACAAAGACATCGGTGTCGCCTTCCCGTTCCAAGAAGCCATAGCCTTTGCTGGCATTAAACCACTTCACTTTTCCTTTTACTCTTGCCACTGCCTTTACCTCCTTTCCTGTTTATTATTTACTACTACAGAAACTACCAGCCACTTTCTCTTCATATAAATTACCCTCTTGCCTTTTTACTGTATCATACTCCCTAAAACCGTGTCAAGTGCCTATCGCTGCAATATGATAATGTCCTCTTTGTGTCGCATTGCGGAGAACATCGGCGATGTGGTAAAATTAAAAGAGATGCAAACAAAAATACTTTTCGTGGCGGCAGAAGCGGTGCCTTTTTTCAAGACCGGAGGTTTAGCGGATGTAATCGGCTCCCTACCATTGGTGCTGGCGGATTCAGGCGCCGAAATTAAAGTTGTCTTGCCGTTTTACCGCAGATTAGCCAGATTTGAAAAGGATTGCCAATTGGTTTTAACCGGTGAAATCAGATTTGCCGATAAAGACTGGAAGGTTCAGGTCCTTTCGCTCCAAAAAGGGAAGACCGAATTCCTCTTCTGTGATGTACCGGAACTATTTGACCGGGAATCTCTCTATGGTCCTTCCTGCGTAGACTATCCGGACAATCCTTTACGGTTTGGCTTCTTTTCCTACGCCGCGCTCCATTTCCTGGCTAACCTCCAATTTCAACCTGATATCATCCATTGCCACGATTGGCATACCGCACTTTTACCCGTTTATCTAAAAGAGGTTTTTTCGGCTAACCCTTTTTATCAAAAGATTAAAACCATCTTTACCATTCATAATTTAGGTTATCAGGGCGTCTTCCCAAAAGAAAGATGGTCCATGCTTTCTCTGCCGGAGAGGCTCTTCAACTCCGAAGGCCTGGAATTTTACGGCAAGATTAATTTCCTTAAGGCCGGGCTCATCTGGTCTGACAGAATTACTACCGTCAGCCCCACTTACAGCCAGGAGATTAAAAGTAAAGAGTTTGGCCAGGGATTAGAAGGCGTATTACAAAAACGCGCTTCAGGACTCTCCGGTATCCTGAATGGCATTGACTACCAGTACTGGAATCCGGAAACCGACCCGCTTATCGCGGAAAATTATACGTCCGAGAAAACCACGGGAAAAACTAAAAACAAAGAAAAGATCTCTAAGCAATTCTCGTTTCTTTCTCCGGAAAAACCCCTTTTGGGTGTGGTAAGCCGGCTGACCCCGGCCAAAGGTTTTGACCTCGTCCTGGAATCTCTCGCGGAAATTTTCAGAGAAGGTTTTAATCTGCTCATTTTAGGCAGCGGCTTGCCCAAGTACGAAACCTTTTTCACCAAAGCCAACTCAAAGTTCAAGGGGTCATTCGGGTTCCAGTCCGGCTACAATGAAGAACTGGCACACGACATTTACGCCGGCGCTGACCTCTTTCTGATGCCCTCTCTCTTTGAACCCTGCGGCTTGGGACAGATGATAGCTTTACGTTACGGCACCATTCCGGTTGTCCGCCGGACAGGCGGCCTGGCTGATTCGGTCTTCGGGTTTGACGGAGAAAAGGGTAACGGATTCATCTTTACGGAGCCGTCGGACACCGCCCTGGTAAAAACGCTTCAGAAAGCCCGGGTGGTTTTCCAGAACAAGACTGCCTGGCATAAAATCACCGCCAATGCTTTTGCCTCCGACTACTCCTGGTCCGGTTCCGCCCGGCAGTATCTTAAGTTATA
>CAZVUE010000097.1:0-4680 GCA_964630335.1 uncultured bacterium
TCAAAACTACAAACAAAAGACCCATCTGGTGGTAAGTTATCCAACGATTTACCAACCAAATCATTGCTGAGATAAAGAACTCCTTCTTCCAGGAAAGTGTAAAAAGCAATGGCGATATGCACATTTCGAAGAGGTGGAATTCCCTGATACTTAATGACAAATGATGCAACTGCTCCGCAGACGACTATATTGTTTACCTGAGATTCACCTGAAACAGAAAACTCAACAAACCTTAGTCTGCCATTGCCTTGCCTGTCTTTTCTGACGGAAAGCAATGTGGGTTCAGCCTCACTCGCTGTCTGCAGGTATCGACTTATAACATTTCCCACATTGCCCGAAGCGACTGCCCTCCCTTGGTCAAGCAAATAAGCAACTCCGCACAGGTTCCGTATTGCAGACATATTATGACTTACAAATAATACGGTGCGGCCTTCCTTTGCCACATCGCCCATCTTCCCTAAACACTTCTTCTGGAAGGTAGCGTCGCCCACCGCTAAAACTTCGTCCACCAAAAGAATTTCCGGCTCCAGGTGAGCGGCGACGGCAAAGGCTAAGCGGACCTGCATGCCGCTGGAGTAGTGCTTAACCGGCGTGTCTATGAATTTCTCCGCCTCGGCAAAGGCTACTATCTCGTCAAAATTTTTCTCAATCTCTCTTCGCTTCATACCCAGAACCGCCCCGTTCAGATAGATATTTTCCCGGCCGGTCAGTTCCGGATGGAATCCGGTGCCTACTTCTAACAATGAACCCACCCGGCCGCGAATTGCACCATAACCCTCGGTCGGTTCAGTAATCCGGGAAAGGATTTTTAATAATGTGGTTTTACCCGAACCATTGCGGCCGATGATACCAACTATCTCACCCTGCTTAACTTCAAAGGAGACGTCCTTGAGGGCCCAGATGTGGGTGGAATCACCCCCACCTCCATCCTCCCCTACCTTGATGGTAGGGAACCCGCCCATCAATGGGGAGGCGGAACGGAAAGAGAAGGGGTTTCGGAAAAAGTTAGCCAGGGTATCGCGCAGGGTGTAGTAACGCAGGCGCTCGCCAATGTAGTAGCGTTTACTTAGGCCTTCGACTCGAATTACCACGTCAGACATAAGGAATAATATGATCTGTCGTTGCGAGGCGTTTTTTGCGAAGCAATCTCGATGAGATTGCCACGTCCCGTAAAGATTTCATCTACGGGGCTCGCAATGACAATGTTAAATTAAGTCGGCAAATTCTTTTTCGGCGCGGCAAAAGTAAAGTATTCCGCCGATTAAGATTAAGAGGGAAACGCCGACAGAAAGCCAGAGTAAAGGATTAAACATCCTGGTTTCGCCCAGCAAAGCCCAGCGGAAACCTTCCACCACCGCGACCATCGGATTAAGGTTATAAATAACTTTGCCCCAGCCGGCTGGAACTACCGAAGCCGGATAGACCACCGGCGTGACAAAGAGCCACAACTGGGTCAAGAACGGCACCGTGTACCCCACGTCCCGGTATTTAGCGTTGAGAGCAGAAAACCACAAACTGATTCCCAGAGCGGTCAGGATGGCAAGTAAGATAAAGAGGGGAAGGGTGAAAACCCTGGGTGTAAGGCTGACCCGGTAAAAAAAGAACATCGCAATTAGTATGGTAAAGGAGATGCCGAAATCAACCAGAGCAGAAAAAATATCAGAAGCGGGTAAAAGGACCCGGGGGAAGTAGACTTTCTGAACCAGGTTGCGCTGGTTGACTAAACTCTGGCTGGCGCTGGTGATGCTTTGAGAAAAGAATTGCCACGGTAGAAGCCCGGCGTAGAGGAAGATCGGGTACGGAAAACCCTCCGAGGGAACTTTCACCATTTTGCCGAAAATAATGGTAAAAACCACCATAGTGGCAAACGGCTGGATGATTGCCCAGAGAACACCGATGACCGTTTGCTTGTACCGCACCTTAAGTTGTCCCCAGGTTAAAAAATAAAGCAGTTCCCGGTAAAGCCAGATTTCTCTGAAGTTGAGATTGCGAAGACCTTTTGTAGGCTTAATAATAACCCTGGGTAAATCAGATGTAGCCATTGGATTTAACTAAGGGATAATTGGTTTTTGGTCCAGGAAAATCCTTTCTTTTCCAGAATTTCCTTTCCCTTGCCCGGTGAACTTAAACCGGCTAATTCTAAATCGCAGTCAACCATTATCCTGACCAGTTCTTCAAAAGAGACTTTTGTCGCCCACCCTAATTCTTTCTTCGCCTTGGTAACATCAGCCATAAGGTGGTTGACTTCGGTGGGCCGGAAGTACCGGCTGTCTATTTCCACATACTTCTGCCAGTCAAGTCTGACATAGCTAAAGGCTTCTTCCAGAAAGTCTTTTATGGAATGGGACTGGCCGGTTCCGATAACGTAATCTGCGGGTTTATCCTGCTGAAGGATAAGCCACATACATTCTACGTATTCCGGAGCGTAACCCCAGTCTCTCTTTGCTTCTAAATTTCCTAAAAAAAGTTTCTTCTGTTTACCCGCGGTTATACCGGTAATCGCCCGGGTTATCTTCCGTGTCACAAAAGTCTCACCCCTCCGCGGACTTTCGTGGTTAAAGAGTATCCCGTTGGTAGTAAAGAGTCTATAAGATTCCCGATAGTTTACCGTCATCCAGTAGGAATAGACTTTGGCGGCGGCGTACGGACTACAGGGACAAAAAGGAGTTTTTTCGTTCTGGGGTGGCGGAGCAGAACCGAACATCTCACTGCTGCTTGCCTGGTAAAATCTGGTTTTGATGCCGCTGCGCCTGATTGCTTCTAAAAGCCGGCAGGTTCCTAACGCGGTGATGTCGCCGGTGTATTCCGGCAGGTCAAAACTCACTCTTACGTGGCTCTGCGCACCTAAATGGTAGATTTCGTCCGGTTTGACGTTGTAGATAATCTCGGTCAATTGACCGGAGTCGGAAAGGTCACCGTAATGGAGAAAGAGTTTGGCGCCGTGGATGTGTGGGTCAACGTAGAGATGGTTGATGCGTCCGGTGTTAAAGGTACTGGCACGGCGAATCAGACCGTGGACCTGATAGCCTTTTGAGATTAAAAATTCCGCCAAGTAACTGCCGTCCTGACCGGTGATTCCGGTAATAAACGCCTTTTTCATAATTGACTCCTCTCCACCCTCACCCTTCCCTCTCCCCTCTGAGGGAGAGGATTAAAATTAAAAAAGGTTTAGTAGTTGTTTGGTTTTTTCGGAAAATTTTTTTACTTCGTTGAGGTGGCGGGAGTATATTTTGAGTAGTTTTGTATCCGTTGGAGAGAAACCGTTATTATTTTCCTTTGCCTTTGCGGTCAGTTCCGCCACGCTCTCCTGAATTGCGTCTAAACGTTTCTCCACCCCCAATTTTACCCGCCTTTTAGCAATCTCCCAGAGGTCATGGTTTGCCTGGTAGTAATTCTGGTTGGAACCCTTGCGCCAGACCGGTTTTACCGCTCCCCATTCCTGGAGTTTTCGGATATTAAGGCTGGCACTGCCCTTGCTGATATGGAGGAGCCGGCTCATCTCGGTCAAGGATAACGGGCTATCCGCAAGATAAAGAAGCCCGTACATCTGGCAGGTCATCCGGTTGAGCCCTAAACTCTCGCCCAACCTGCCCACCTCTTCAATAAAACGGTCCCGTATTTCCTCCACGCGTCTGTGCATCTTTTTACCCCCAGAATTAAAGGACGAGATTGCCACGCCCTTTCAGGGCCCCTTACAGATCCCTTACCGATTCAACGGTAAGGGGACCCGTAACTGTAAGGGTACCCGTGCAATGACAGATGTTTATGTTGTTTAATATATTTTAAACGATTAGAACGAATTTGTCAAGTGACCGGCGGGCTAACGAATCTGGCGGGATTGATAACGCATCAGGAAGGCACGGCAGGCATCTGCTTTCTTTTGCGCTAAATCAGGGCGACCGGCTCTGAGGTCGTAGTCAATATTCTTGGTGGTAAGTAAGACGTAATTCTTGGCGTGGACCGCACCAATCCGGTCACCAGACCAGGAGTTGACCAGAACAAAGGAGAAAATAGTGACAAAGAAAAGGCTTATTAAAATTGCCGCCAGGTCTTTGGCCGGAGATAAATATTGTTTGTCATTCCCGCAAGGGGTAAGCGGGAATCCAATGGATTCCTGTTTACTACATACAGGAATGACAACGTGAGGGATCGAAGACTTTGTCTCTGCAGGAGTCCTCAGTTTTGCCACCTTCTCTACCAGAAAGTAAAGATAGCCGCAGGCTAAAAGGATAAAACCAGCAACCGCGGGCAGGCGGTATCGGCTGGTAATAAAGAACGCAATAATAGAAAGGACGTTGGCTAAGGTGTAGAGATGGAGATAACAACGTCGTCGGTCCCAGTTTACGAATAACCCTACCAGACCCAGCGGAACAACCAAACCAAAGGCGAAAAGGGGTAAATTCAGGGTATGGGTAATCGCAGTTAAAAGGTAGATATTAAGGTTCTGAGGCCATTCATAAGAAGAGAAGAAGAAAAAGGTCTTCTTACCCAAAATCTTCCAGAAGGCAAAAGAATCTGGGGAAAGGAGTGGCCCTTTCGGATACATAAAGAGCCCTAAACTGTCCGCACTGTTTCCGATTTTCCAGTTAACACTTCCGTAGGTCGCTATGGTTACAAATTTACCCGCCAGAAGGGAGTTACGAATGGCAATGGGCAACACTAAAAGGAGAAAACCAAGGA
>CAZVUE010000098.1:0-4678 GCA_964630335.1 uncultured bacterium
TTATGAACGAAACGCTTTTGGACGGAGAATGGGAATTGCATGACGAGGCTATCAACGGTTCTACTGACGAAGCCGCCCGGTTAGAAAGACTCACGGAAGGATGGCTTCCCCAGACGGTACCGGGTGATGTCCACCAGGGACTTATTCGCGCCGGCCGCATAAAAAAGCCCCTTCTGGGACTTAACAGTTTTGACTGCCGATGGGCCGAAGAACGTTCCTGGTGGTTTAGAAAAATTTTCCCCACTAAACAAGCGTGGCTTGAATCAGACGTAGTCGAACTGGAACTGGATGGGCTTGATTCAAACGCTACTGTCTTTTTCAATGGAACTTTACTGGGTAAACACAAAAATTCTTTTTATCCTTTTTCCGCTTGTATCAAAAAATACCTGAAGCCAACCAATAACAATATACTTCTAATTCGTCTTACGGCCGGGGTTGAAGATATAACAAAAAAAGATTTAAACAGTATGACGGTCAGGACTGCCACCGAAGCAGGAAACGGGCGCCTGGAGCGGGGGGACGAAAGACGGATCTTTGTCCGAAAACCGCAGTTTTCTTTTGGGTGGGACTGGTCTCCGCGCGTTGCAACCACCGCCATTGCCGGACATGTCAGAATACGCTCCTTTAATAACGCCTGCATCCGGAACGTCTATCTGAAACCAATGCGCAACGGGAAAGATATTCTGCTCAAGATTGTGGTAACCGTTGAATTTGTTCATTATTACAAAACAGGAACCGGCAAAATTAAGATGGACATCCGCGACCAAAACGGCAAAAACCTCAGCCTATCCAGAGAAACGCTGCTTAAGTCAGGCCTGAACTACATTGAGATGACCGCACCACTTAAGAATCCTATCCTCTGGTGGCCCAACGGAATGGGCAGACCACACCGATACACGGTGGAAACCGAACTGATGGTAGCAGGAGAACGTATTGTTTACCCGGCATTAAAATATGGCGTTCGTTTTGTGGAGATTGATACCGACAAAAAGTTCGCCCTGGTCATAAACGGGAAGAAAACTTTCTGTAAAGGAGCCAATTGGATTCCCGGCGACGCCATCTATGCCCGGGTCAGTGATGAAAATTATGACCGTCTTATTCAGGAAGCACATCAGGCAAATTTCAATATGCTTCGGGTCTGGGGAGGGGGACTTTACGAACAGGAAACATTCTATAACGCCTGCGACCGATACGGAATTATGGTCTGGCAGGACTTTATGTTCGCCTGTGCACCTTACCCGGACCACCTGGATTGGTTTAGACAGGAAGTAACCAAAGAAGCAGAGTATCAGACCGTCCGGCTCAGAAACCACGCCTGTCTGGCACTCTGGAGCGGATGCAACGAAAACAACTGGGGCTTCTGCGACTGGTGGCAGGGGAAGACCCAATCGGGTGCTTTCATTTACAACTATCTTCTGCCGGAAACAGTGCGGAAGAACTGTCCGGAAATTCCTTACTGGAACGGCTCCCCTTACGGAGGCGAAACACCCAACTCCGGCGAGGTAGGCGACCGGCACCACTGGGGGGATTGTATGATGAACCCGGAAATGGAAAAAAGGATAACCCCGGAAGAATATGACCGTTGTAACGCGCTTTTCGTCTCCGAATACGGCTACATCGGCGCACCGGTTCCGGAAACAATACTAAAATACCTCAACGGTGCCGCGCCACGTCAAAACTCTAAATCATGGCAACATCATATCAATACCTTTGAAAAAAATACGGTTATGGCCGGAATAAAAAAACATTACTCCGTTCCCTCAGACTTATCTCTTCCGGAATATAGCCTTTACAGCGGGCTGTGTCAGGGTCTGATGTACGGATATTCCCTTGATTCGTTCCGTTCCAAACCCGAATGTCACGGCGCCCTTTTCTGGATGTACAACGACTGCTGGGGTGAAATAGGCTGGTCAATTATCGACTACTATCTGAAGCGCAAGATTTCCTACTATTTTGTCAAAAGGGCCTTAGCACCAATCCGCCTCATCCTCCGGGAAGAAGCCGGACGGGTTAAGGTAACATTAGCCAACGACACAAGAAGAGATTTAACCGGTACATTGAAATACGGATATATCGGGTCTGACGGTAAAAAGACCTTCTGGAAGGAAAAAAAAGTCGTTTGTCCTCCTTTAGAGAGAAAGAAATTGGTCTCTTTTAAAAAAGTCTGCGGTAACCCAGATGGTCTCTGGGTCGCTAAAGTCAAAAACCATCCTGACATCATTCCCGGTATCCTGCGCTGCCCGGAATTTCATCAGATGAAAGTGGGAAGACCTGATATAACAACCAGGGTTAAAAAAATAGCGGACGCTAAATGGAAAGTCAGCGTAGTAAGCCATCTCTTTGCCCACGCGGTACATTTTATTAACTTACCAAATGATGCGTTGCCCACGGATAACTACTTTGACCTCCTGCCGGGTGAAAAACGGGAAGTACTCATCGATTCACCTATCAGCCCAATCCCCAAAAACCTGCCGGTAAAAAGCGTGGCGATATAATGGAAATTAGAAATATTGCCATCATCGCCCATGTTGACCACGGCAAGACCACCCTGACCGATAACCTGATGCGCCAGACAGGGACAATCACCGGCAATGGCGTAGGTATGGACAGCAATGCCCTGGAGCAAGAAAGGGGCATTACGATTTATTCCAAGAATACTTCAATTTTCTATCGTAATACTAAAATAAACATCGTTGATACTCCGGGGCACGCTGATTTTAGTTCGGAGGTAGAAAGAGTCCTGCGTTCCGTTGACTGCGTTTTACTTTTAGTCGATGTGCAGGACGGGCCGATGCCGCAAACCAGATTTGTTTTGAGAAAATCTCTGGAGCTTGGATTAAAGCCAATTGTGGTTATAAACAAGACAGACAAACCGACGGCAAGGCCGGAAGAAGTCCTGGAAATGATTTGCGAACTTTTCTTAACTTTAGGAGCCAATGACGAACAACTGGATTTCCCTGTTGTCTATGCCTCATCAAAACAGGGAATAGCCAGGTTAAATCTGGACGAAGATTCCTCAGACCTGAATCCTTTATTGGATACTATTCTCAAGAAAGTTAAGCCGGCGTCCGACCGGGAGGCGGCTGCCAGACCCTTATCTGCTCAGCCCTTTAATTTAGCTTATGATAATTTTTTGGGACGCTGCGCCATTTGCCGAATTTATGAAGGCATAATTAAAACAGGGCAGCAGGTATTTGTCAGGCATAGTTCGGGAGAAAACCGCCGGCACAAAATAACCAAACTCTTTACTTTTCACGGACTGGAAAAGAAAGAGGTTGATGAAGCCGCAGCCGGCGACATCGTCATGGTTGCCGGATTGCCGGATATTGATATAGGCGAAACGATTTCTGAAGACCTGAACCAGTCATTATTGCCGAGTATCAAGATTGACGAACCCACCATTTCCCTGAACTTTCTGGTGAACAATTCGCCGCTTGCCGGACGAGAGGGAAAATTTGTCACTATCCGCCAGTTAAAAGAACGGCTGAAAAAAGAACTGGAAGTTAACGTCGGTCTAAAGATAGATTTTTCCGATAAATTTTTCTACAAAGTTTTTGGGCGCGGCGAATTGCATATCGCCATCCTTCTGGAAAATCTGAGGCGGGAAGGTTATGAACTGCAGATTTCCCAACCGCAAGTCGTTATTAAGGAACAAGACGGAATAAAACTGGAGCCCTTTGAAGAAGTGATGATTGACGTTCCGGAAAAAATGGCCGGGACGGTCATCCAGAAACTATCCAAGCGCCGGGGAAGGATGCTTAATATTAAAAACCATGATAAAGAAACGAGATTGATATTTGAAATCCCGACCCGGGGATTACTCGGTTATAGAAAGGAATTTGTCATTGACACCCGCGGAGAAGGAATCTTGTGCTCCCATTTTCTGAATTTCAGGCCCCTTGCCGGAGAAATAGAAAAAAGTGAGGTCGGCTCCATGATTTCCATGGCAACCGGCAAAGCCACGGCTTTTTCTCTCTGGGGATTACAGGAAAGAGGAGATTTATATATCGGTCCGAATACCGCGGTTTATGAAGGAATGGTCATTGGCAACGTTGCCAAAGGATGCGATATGGCGGTTAATCCGACTAAAGGCAAGCAGTTGACGAATATGCGGTCCTCCGGCTCGGACGAAGCCATCGTATTGATTCCACCGCAGGAATTAACGATAGAAATCGCCTTGAGTATTATGAACAATGATGAATATCTTGAAGTCACTCCGAAAAACATACGCCTGAGAAAACAGCACCTGACCGAGGTTGATAGAACGCGAGCCAGAAAAATTAAAGATTACTCAGACTGCTTGACCGGTGGATAAAACTGTGGTATACTTTAATATGATACCGAAAATGGATAGAAGGATATTTTTTGTGGCGATCTTTTTGCTGGTTGGCATACTGTTGACTGGTTGCGTTTCGAATAGACCTTATACCCCACCCCCCCCTACCTATCGTCCGTTGCCTCCGCCACCGCCTCCTCCACTACCACCGCCACCGCCGCCGCCTCCTCCGCGATACTACTACATCTGGTAGGCGGAACACGCCCTAATTTCCTGTAATTCCCGAGGATTTTTCTCTTTATAATACCTTACCCCACCCTCCATTCGCAATCAATTTAGCCTTAGGAAGCGATTGACCATAGAACGCAGGAAGGGATACAATAAAGTAAGGTACAGCATGCT
>CAZVUE010000099.1:0-4671 GCA_964630335.1 uncultured bacterium
AGAAAAAAAACTTATTGAAAGAATGCGCATTTTGGTACAGGGTAGGGGCTCAATTTATTGAGCCCGAAAATTGTCGGGTTTGATGAATCAAACCCCTACATTTTTATCGGAGGAAAGGGTGTTGCGGAGTGTAACCTGCGGTGAATTGACGATAAAGGACCTGGACCGGGAAGTGGTTCTGGCGGGCTGGGTTTCGGCCCGGCGTGACCACGGGGGCATTATCTTCATTGATATGCGCGACCGTTATGGCATAACCCAGGTCGTCTTTAATCCGGGCCTTATTTCCCAGGCTCTCTTTGAAAAGGCTGCCTCGTTGCATAGTGAAGACGTGATTCAAATTGCCGGTAAAGTTAGCCGGCGTCCTTCGGGTACTGAAAACCAAAAGATTGTAACCGGTGAGATTGAGGTTTGTGCTGAAAGGTGTACGGTTCTAAACCGCTGTGCTTCACTTCCTTTTGAAGTCGTTGACGACACCCCTGTTTCCGAAACAGTACGTCTTTCCTATCGTTACCTGGATTTACGCCGGCCGGGGATGCAGAGAAACATAATCTTACGCCATAAGGCGGCCGGGGTGGTGAGACAATTTTTGAGTGAACGGGGTTTTGTGGAGATTGAAACACCCCTTCTTACCCGGAGTACACCCGAAGGTGCCCGGGATTTCCTGGTTCCCAGCCGGTTAGAACCGGGAAAGTTTTATGCCCTGCCCCAGAGTCCCCAGATTTTAAAACAGATTTTGATGGTAGCGGGTTTTGACCGTTATTTTCAGTTAGCCCGGTGTCTCCGTGATGAGGACCTCCGCTCTGACCGTCAGCCGGAACATACCCAGATTGACCTGGAGGCTTCGTTTGTCGAACCAAACGATATTCAGGCGCTGGTGGAAGGATTGGTGGGCAGCCTGTTCCAGGTGATTCTGGAAAAGCCCCTTCCGGAAAGACCATTTCCCATACTCTCTTATCAGGAGGCGGTTGCCGGTTATGGTTCCGACAAGCCAGACTTAAGATTTGACTTGAAGATTCAGAACGTCTCCGAGATTTTTAGCCAGTCTTCTTTTGAAGTTTTTCGGAAGGTTCTCTTTACCGGCGGACAGATAAAAGCGATGGCGATTCCAGAAGTTGATATGTCAAACACCCAATTAAAAGATTATGAAACGAAGGCAAAAGAATTGGGTGCAAAAGGATTGGTCTGGATTAAGTCTTCGGGAGAGCAGTACCTTTCGCCGGTCGCGAAGTTTCTGGGAGAAGAGACGCTCAGGAATTTAGCCCGCAGGCTAAGTCTGAAAAAAGGGGTGGTGTTTCTGGTTGCCGATGAGCCAAACAAGGCAAGCGTTGTTTTGGGTCAGATTCGGCTTCAATTAGCGGAAGAGATTCACCTCATCCCGGAAGGAAAGTTCGCTTTTTTGTGGGTGACCGAATTCCCGCTTTTTGAATACAGCGAGGAAGAGAAGCGTCTGGTTTCGGTTCACCACCCCTTTACCGCCCCCAAGCCGGAAGACACACCTTTGTTGGACACCGAGCCAATAAAGGTTCGCAGCCTGGCTTATGATTTGGTTCTTAACGGGAGTGAAATCGGCGGCGGGAGTATCCGGATTCATCAGCCGGATTTGCAAAAAAAGATATTTAACATTCTGGGAATTCCGGAACCGGTATTCCAGGAGCAGTTCGGTTTTCTTCTGAACGCGTTAGAATGCGGCGCACCACCACATGGTGGTTTAGCATTAGGTTTTGACCGTCTCCTGACCGCGTTTCTCTCGTTAAATTCCATTCGCGAAGTGATTGCATTTCCAAAAACCCAGAAGGGGACCTGTCTTCTGACCGGTGCACCTGCTCCTGTTTCCTCCCGGCAGTTAAGCGAACTGGGTTTAAAGTTGAAAGGTTGATGAATATGGCAGGGAGAAAATTAGGGAAGATACTCTTCATATTGGGGTGGCTTGGATTACCTTGCTCGGTGACCGGGCAGGTAACTCTGGAGATTACCCGGCAGGCTATGCCCAAGATTCCAATTTACCTGATTCTGCCGGAAAAACTGCCGGAATTCAGCACGGTCTTAACCCAGGATTTAGAGCGAAGCAGTTATTTTGAACCCCGGCGCGTTGCAACTGCGGCGGAAGCCCTGGGGCAGATCTTATTAACCGTAGAGCCAAGGACCGACGGTGTGGATGCCAAACTTTTTTCTTCTCAAAACGATTCTGTTCCTGCCTTTCACCAGGTTTTTGTTACCCGGCCGTTAAACGAAAGGATTTTGGCTCATACGGCAGCCAAAGAAATTATTGAACGTCTGACCGGTTATCCGGCGTTTACCCTTACCCGGATGTCTGCTTCCCAAAAGAGGGGTAAGGACCGGGAAATCATTTTAATGGATTATGATGGTGCTAATCTCCACCCTCTGACTAAGGACAAGTCAATCAATCTTTATCCGCGTTTTTCTCCGGACCAGCGTTCAGTTATGTATACTTCATTTGTCAATTACTGGCCCAAAGTATTTCGCCAGGAGCTCGCCAGCGGCAAGCGGCAGGTGCTCGCCGCTTACCCTGGTTTGAACAGTTCCGCCACTTTCAGCCCGAACGGGAAGTACGTTGCGCTCTCTTTAAGTAAAGACGGAAATCCGGAGATTTACCTTCTGGAATTGAGAATCGGCAGACTGAACCGTCTTACCCGGAATTCTTCTGCCGATACTTCACCGGTTTTCTTCCCGGAGGGGAAGAGTCTGCTTTTTGTTTCTGACCGCACGGGCGGTCCTCAAATTTATCGCTTAGACCTGGACACCTTATCGGAAAAACGGCTCACCTTTGAGGGTTCCTATAATACGTCACCCTCTATTTCTTCGGACGGTAGATTTATGGTTTACACCAGCCGGATGGGCAGTCAGAATGAAATCAGATTAGTGGTCTTAGAGACCGGACAGGATGTGGTTCTGACCGGAGGTCCGGGCAACAAAGAAGACCCGTCTTTTGGGCCGGATATCCGGCATGTTGTATTTGTTCATACCTCTAATCACCAGAGTAACTTGAGGATTCTTGACATTTTTTCCCGGGAAGAGTATATTATAACTCAAGATGGAGGATACGCAACGCCGGACTGGCGTTAAAATCGGGAGGATGAGGATAAGATGAAAAGGATTAGTCTTTTTCTTTTTCCCTTGTTATTTTTAGTCTGCCATTCCCTACCCGCCGCAAATCAATTTGAAATTCCCAGTCAGATTAAAATAGTCCAGATTGAAGAGTATCCAAAAGCAGCATCTCTTGGAGATATCTGCCTTATCAAATGGGAAGTAACCGGTGGAGAAGTTAGTAAGACCCAGGTTCATTTGACTTATGGAGATATCGGTCCTCTTCAATACCTTAATTATACTTATCACGGTAAGGAACTTTCCGGCTCACCGGGCTCCTATCAAGATACCATCGTTATTCCCGAACCGCCGGATAGTTCTTCTTATCTTTTTTTTGTTGTTAATGCCATAGTTGATGGGAAAGATATTCTTTCGCCACTATTAGTTATTCCAGTTCTTTCTGACAAAGAAAAACTCCTTTCTTCAGGAAGTTCCAATTCCGAGTTAATTCTTTATCCAAATTATAGTCAGTCCTATATCATCCAACAAGAAAGACAAATAATGGGTTCTGGAGATGGTGAACCGCCGGTTCTTACTTTAGGCTCGGTTTGGGCAGGTGGGCCGGTTGTTAAAGATATTACCACTACGTCCCCCGGCATTGGTGCACCTTATCTCTCCGAATCGAATGGCAGAGTTTTCTATGGCGTACAACATAAACTTCCCGATGGTGATTATTGGTTTGTTGGTAATGGACTTAAAATTTCCTCGTGCTTGACGTTTAATATTCCGGTAGCACCTTCCGGCCAAGAAATTAAAGAAGCCAAACTTTATTTTAAGGGTACACTTCCGACCTGGTATCCTGCTTCCTGGACATATTTTGGCGTAGAAGGAGGAGAAAGTTTAGGGATGGGTGTTTTTAGCGTAACAAACCTCCTCCAGAACAAAGAAGGGCAGTCGGTAACCTTCCTTGGTAAAGTAGTAGATGCCTATAATTACTTTCATTATGAAAAGCGGCCAGATGTTGCCATTTACCCGGATTCTTATTACATACAGGACATGTATGCGGGCGGAGGGATTTTTAATTTTGCGCCGTATGTTTCTATCCAGTATGGCCCTAAAACCATAAAAGAGTTAGAAGGTTTAGGTGAAAAATGTCTTTATCCCTCCTACAACATCAGTTCAACATTAAACCTATCCAACGGCAACCTCTATTTTGAGCAGGAAATCACAAAAAGTGCTGGTTCAGGTTTGACTACCAGCCTGATTATTTCCTATAACAGTCTTGATTCCTATTCTGGTTACTTAGGCAAAGGCTTTACCCACAACTACAACCTTAATCTGCAGGAATCTGCGGATTCCATAACCTTTATGGCGGAAGATGGAGAACGAATAGTCTACCAGGAGGAAGGAGGAGTTTACAAACCCGAACCCAGGTTTGGTGACTCCTCCCAGATTACCAAAACCACAGATGGTTATTTCCTCACCATCAAATACGGCACAAAGTACTACTTCAACATAGAAGGTAAACTTACCAAGATAGAAGACCGAAACAACAACACCCAGACCTTTGCCTACACCGACGATAACCTGACAGAAATAACCGACTCCTCCGGCAGAAGTACAACC
>CAZVUE010000100.1:0-4656 GCA_964630335.1 uncultured bacterium
GTCTTGGTAAAAGTCCTCGGAGAATAACTCGGTTATATTCATTTCCAGATTCTAAGTCAAAACTATTGCGACTGGATGGTGGGTAAGGGATGTTCAGGTAGGCTGAACCCACTTGACACATTTCCCACAAAGGTGTTAGAATAGAAGCAAAGGGGGTAATTTAATATGGAAATGGGAGAGACGCTCAAGGGTTTATCTGGGTCTTTTCAAGCGGTAGGAATAAGAACCGTTGACGCAAAGAGAAGAATCGGTTTAGGCGAGAAGCTCTTAAAATTTATTTCCAAAACACCTGAGGCATATAAGGTTTTCATTGACAAAGAAGGGGATATTCTCTTACGACCTGTTGTTACCATTTCAGCCAGAGAAGCATGGGTCTATCGGAACCCTAAAGTCCTTGAGCAAATTCGCTGTGGCCTTTCAGAAGCAAAACAGGGAAAAACCCAAAAGGTAAAAGACTTGGGTAGATTCCTGAAAGAATTATGAGGTTTAACCTATCCTTTACGCCAACAGCAAAAACCGCCTTAAAGGAAATCAAGGAGGATGCGGGTTTAGAAAAAAGATATAAAGCAGTTACAAAGGCGCTACAGCTTCTCAGTGAAAACCCAAGGCATCCTGGATTGCAAACCCAGCCGTATTTTTCTTTTTCAGGCCCGAACAAGGAAAAGGTTTTTGAAGCATACGCCGAACAGAATACCCCAGCCGCTTATAGAATTTTCTTTTATTACGGACCGGCGAGAGGAGAAATAACAATTTTTGCAATTACTTCGCATCCATAGAAGTTTCGCCGAGCCCCAGAAGACCGGATTCCTTTATCTGCTGCAGGGTGCGAGAGGGGGGATTTGAACCCCCATGGTGTTACCCACCAGATCCTAAGTCTGGCGCGTCTGCCAGTTCCGCCACCCTCGCGTCATATATATTATACCGCAAGGGCAATTCCCTCACCACTCCTGATAACTGCTTTTAAAAATTCGTCTCAGAATCAGAAACATTGATAGGCCGTGAAAGAGAGTGCCGTGCACACCCTTCACGGCGGTGAAGTGTGCGCTAAGCGCTCTACTTCACCGTACGCCGTAGAGGAATCGAACCACTTCGCTCCGGCAGTTCGGGTTTAGCTCAGTCGCTACAACCCGAAAGCACTGCCTGCGCTCGTTTTCGGGAAGGGTGCTTCCCTTCCCGAATAACCTATTCCCACCACGACTACGTGGGAAAAAGTTTTTTCCCACACCCTTTTAGGTTCGATTCCTCCTTGAAGCATTTCAGGAAGTACGCCGTAGAGGAATCGAACCTCTAACCTGCTGATTAAGAGTCAGCTGCTCTGCCTATTGAGCTAACGGCGCAAGGGATTAAGGGATAATAGATATTTTCAAACCGCTTTATTTTAATCAAATTTTACTTTACCAACAGACCGTTCGTCAAGGGGAATTCTTGACAAACCCACCGTGTTTGGATAAAATATTTTCAAATATGGAAAAATTAATTCCCAGAATACCGAAGACTGCTGTTGATAGGAGGTTAATCCTTAACGCCGTTTGCCAAAAGGGCGCTATTAGTCGGATAACCCTGCGTCCTGTAACCGGGCTGAGGTTGGCTTCCATTACTTACGCTGTCCGTCAATTACTTCACGAAAACCTGCTTTGTGAAGGGAAGAAAGTAAACCCTAAGAGAGGAGGCGCCGGACGGAAGCAGGTCTATTTAGAATTGAAAACCGATGGTAGATACGCATTGGGGATGGAGTTGAAGAGAGGATTAGTCTGTTTTTTACTCCTCAACCTGGTCGGTAGGGTTGTCCGGGAAAAAAAGGTTAAGATAGACCCGGAAGGGAATAGTCTGGCTATCTTGCAGAAAATTACCCGGGAGGTGGATAGAATTCTTGAGGAGGCTCGTATTCCTTTAAAAAAGGTGGTTGGGTTGGGTTTTGTTGACCCGGGTGTCATTGACATTAAGAGAGGAGTTTCTCTCTTTTCTTCCGTCTTCCCTGGTTGGAAAGACATACCGACCCGGCAATTTCTGGAAAAGAGATTTTCTTTTCCAATCCATCTTATCGGCACTTCCCAGGCAAAAGCGGTTGCGGAGAGTCTCTTTGGCGCCGGAAAGGGATACACTGATTTTATCTTTATTGAGTACGGGGAAGGGATTGCGTGCGGAATTGTAAGTGAAGGGAGAGTGGTCCGGGGGTCTTTGGAAACTGCGGGTGAATTGGGGCATTGCCATTTTCCCGGAAATGATACACCCTGTCACTGTGGCGGGGTTGGCTGTTTGGAAGCCATCTGTGCGTTGCCCGCGGTAGTCCGGAGGACAAAAATATTATTAGCCTCAGGGACTGAGTCTACTCTGCGCACCAAGGTTGGAAATGAATTAGATAGACTCACCGGGGTGATGGTGCTTAAAGGTTTTCAGGAAGGGGACCGGTTGTGTCAAAGGGTTCTGGAGGAGATATTGGAATATTTGGGTGCCTCAATCGCCAATACCGTAAACCTATTCAACCCGCAACTGGTGATATTTGACCGGACACTCTCCTACGCCGGCCAGGATTTTTTGGAACGTCTCAAGTCACTTATTAGAAGACAGGCCCTTCTGGAAAAGTATCTGAAGTTTGCAGTTTCTCCGTTAGGGGAAGAGGCGGGTCCTCTTGGTGGTGCCAGTTTTGCCCTCCAGCATTTTTTTGCCAATTACCCCTGCTAAAGAGTCCTTCCTTTTTATTGACGAAGTAAACCCCAAAGTGATATTCTAAAAGGCGATGTGCGGGATTTTTGGATACGTAGGGAAGAAAAAAGCCCTGCCTTTTATTTTGAAGGGTCTGGCGGACCTGGAATATCGCGGGTACGATTCCGCCGGTGTGGCGTTGCTCAGGAACCAGGAACTTCTGGTAGAAAAGAGAGCCGGCAAGGTCGCCGAATTGGCAAAACGATTGCCGGAAAGTGACGCTAATATCGGTATCGGACACACCCGGTGGGCAACCCACGGTTCACCCACCTACGCCAATAGCCACCCCCATTTAGACTGTACCGGCCGGTTAGCCCTGGTCCATAACGGAACCATTGAGAACTTCCGGGTGTTAAAGAAGCAATTGGAAGCCCGGGGGCATCAATTCCGTTCTGAGACCGACACGGAAGTAATCTGCCACCTTTTGGAAGAGAAGGTTAAATCGGATGGTTTTACGGTTGAGGCGCTCCGTAAGGCTTTAAAACCGTTGTCAGGCAGTTATGCCTTGGCGGTTTGTTCCTCTGACGTACCGGATAAGATTTTGTTTGCCCGGTCAGGCAGCCCTTTGATTGTCGGGCCGTCGGAAAACGGCTGTTTCCTATCTTCTGATATTCCCGCTCTTCTTTCTCATACCCGTTCCGTGGTCATTCTCCAGGACGGACAGGTTGGCTTTATCGACGAAAGGAAAGTTCAGGTTTACGATTTGAAGACGGGCAGGAAGATAACGCCTGCGGTGCATAAGGTTGAATGGAAGACCACTGCCTCCGAAAAAGGAAAATACAGCCATTATATGTTGAAAGAAATCTATGAACAACCCTTAACCTTACGTAATCTTTTTAACTGTTATCTAAAGCCGAACCAGGGTATTGAGTTTCCCGAATTGGAGATTACTGACCGGCAGTTGAAGGGTTTGAAACGGCTGGTCATTGTCGCTTGCGGTACCTCCTGGCACGCGGGACTAACTGCCAAATACTTCCTGGAGGAATACGCCCGGATTCCGGTAGAGGTGGAAAACGCCGCGGAGTTCCGTTACCGGGAACCGGTTCTTATGCCCGACGACCTTCTTCTGGTTATCAGCCAATCCGGTGAAACCGCGGATACGATTGGTGCCTTGAAAAAGGCAAGAGAAGCAGGGATTTCCGTTAAGGCGATTTGCAACGTCCCGGGCAGTACCATCTGCCGTCAGAGTGACGGCGTCATTATGACCGAGGCGGGTCCGGAAATAGGCGTGGCTTCCACCAAAGCGTTTACCAGCCAGTTAACGGTTCTTTACCTTCTGACGCTAAAAGTAGCGTATTTGAGAGGGGCGGTAGATAAGGAACGGTATCAAAATCTTCTCAAGGCTCTTCGCACCATTCCGGGAAAGATGGAGAAGATTCTCCGGGAGACCCACCAGATAGAAAAGATCGCCCGGCAGTATTTTCGTACTCCTAATGCTCTTTATTTAGGACGGGGCTACAATTATCCCATTGCCCTTGAGGGTGCCTTGAAGTTGAAAGAGATATCGTACGTTCATGCGGAAGGTCTGCCGGCCGCTGAGATGAAGCACGGACCGATTGCCTTGATTGATTGGAATATGCCCGCGGTAGTAATTGCGCCCCACGACCGGACCTACCATAAGGTATTGCTCAACATCGAGGAGATTAAAGCCCGCGGCGGAGAAGTGATTGCGGTGGTAACCGCAGGGAAACGCCGGATTGAAGAGAAAGCAGACAGCCTGATTCATGTTCCCAATACGTCTGACCCGTTCTACCCCTTCCTTACGGTTCTCCCTTTACAGATTCTGGCGTATTATATTGCGGTATGCCGGGGTTGCAACGTTGACCAACCCAGAAACCTGGCGAAGAGTGTTACGGTAGAGTAAGGGGGTTGTCCCCTATTTTATAAAAGGCGGGCAACCAGCGAAGCCAGATTACTCCGTTCACTTTTTTCCAGGATGATATGACCCGCCAA
>CAZVUE010000101.1:0-4644 GCA_964630335.1 uncultured bacterium
TATGTCGTTATATATAGATAGAACCCTGGTCTTTTTAGACCTGGAAACAACCGGCCTGGTTCCAACCCGGGACAGGATTATTGAGGTCGGTGCGGTCAAGGTAAAGGGTCCGCTCGTCCAGGAAACGTTTACTGCCCTGGTTAATCCGGGTGTTCCGATTCCGCTTTACATTACCAAACTCACCGGCATTACCGACCGGGAAATTCTTGAAAAGGGCCAGCCTCTCGACGATGTCCTTCCGGCTTTAAAAGAATTCGTTCAGGACTGTCCGATGGTCGGACACAACCTGGATTTTGACCTTGCTTTTTTGAAAGCAGAAGGACTTGAGTTCAAGAATAACCCGCGCCTGGATACCGGTCTCTTTACCGCTTTAATTTCACCAGCCGAAAAGAGTTACAGCCTGAGCGCCTTAATCAAAAAGTTCTTTCAGGAAACTGAAGTCCACCGGAGTCTTTCTGATGCCCGGCACACCTTTAAACTTTTCCGGGGGTTGCTCGACCGGTTGATGGAAATAGACAACTCACTTTTGAAAGGATGGATATCGCTTTTGCAGGAAGAGGAACCGCTCCTTTCCGAAATTTTTCAAGCGGTAGTGAGTGCGCGTGAATCGCAGGATAAAAAAGATTCTTTTGCAAGCCCTCACCCCGACCCACTTCGTGGGTGCCCCGCTCTCCCCAAGGTGGGAGAGGGCAGGGTGAGGGGGAAGAAGACGAAATCATTAAAAAAGAGGATTTCTGCCATCCTGGCTGAAGGA
This sequence comes from uncultured bacterium, assembly GCA_964630335.1. Classification (GTDB taxonomy): domain Bacteria; phylum Ratteibacteria; class UBA8468; order MWAK01; family MWAK01; genus CAZVUE01. Next base: position 755 of record CAZVUE010000101.1, read on the forward strand.
GGGATTTTAAGCCGGTTGAGTGGTTATGAATATCGGCCTCAGCAGTTGGAGATGGCACAGATGGTGGAACAAGCCTTATCCGGGAGAAATCTTTTAGTGGTTGAGGCGCCGACCGGCGTCGGGAAATCTCTTTCTTACCTTGTGCCGGCGGTTCTCTTTGCGGATGCCACCCAAAAGAAAGTGGTTATCTCTACCAACACCAAGAACCTGCAGGCACAAATTTGGGAGAAAGAGATACCCTTCCTTAGAGAAATCCTCAAGGGGTTGAAATGGCAAGCCAGCCGTCTTTTGGGCCGGGAAAATTATTTCTGCCGGCGCCGCTTCCAGAAGATTTTTGATTCTCCAAGGACTCTTCTTTCCCACGACAGGGTAATCTTAGCCTACCTGTTAGCTTTTTGCCACCGCAGCGAGGAAGGCATTCTATCAGAGAGCGCCCATTTTTTAGTCCACCGGTTTCCCGCTTTGCGGGGATACCTTGAGGATTTACGGGCTACTTCGGAAGAATGTCTGCTTAAATCATGCCCATTCTATCAGCGGTGTTTTTACCAGGCCGCGCTTAAAACCGCGGAAACCGCCGACGTCATTATTTCCAACCACGCCCTTACTCTTTCACCGCCGGCCGGTTTCCCGGAATTCGATTATCTGGTTCTGGATGAAGCACACAATGTTGAGGACGCTGCGACCGAGACCTACAGCCATATTATGGAAAACACCACGATTAACAGGATGCTGGCCCTGGTGCGGATAAAAGAAAAGTCTCAGGAAATAAAGGATCTGTGGTTCAGGTCTTCCAACCACCTGCTGGCGTTGCTGCCGGAGACCGGCACAAAATCTTTAGAGTACCTTAAAAAAGATAAGCGCTGGCCGGCGATAAATCTGGACCTGGAGAACTTTTTGTTAGTCTGGCAGGAGGTGGAGAATCTTCTGCGGAAACCAAAAGAAGAGGGCGGGGGTGAAGCGAACCTCCTGGCAAAGAAATTCCAGGACGTTCGTGATACCTTTGGACTTGTGCTCAATCCTCCCGATAACTATGTCTCTTTTGCCGGACGTGAAGGAACCGGCCGGGGAAACTGGTTTTTAAAAACCTCACCGGTGGATGTGGCGCTGGTGTTGAGAACGCATCTGTTCGATAATCTAAAAAGTGCGGTTTTGACTTCGGCCACCCTGACGGTGGCGGGCAGATTCAATTTCTTTCTAAGACGTTGGGGGCTTGCCGATGTCCCGAACCTCTCTACGGCGGTTCTTGACTCGCCCTTTGACTTTTCAACCCAGGCGGTTCTGGGTATTCCCCGCAATTTTTATTGCTACCGTTATGAAGAAGGTGAGGAGAATTTTGTTGCCGCTCTGTCTGAAGGAATCAAAAAGTCCGCGCTTATTTTGCGGGGAAAAGAGTTGGTTCTTTTTGCCTCCCGTTTCCGGATGGAGACGGTTTATCGCCGGATAAAGGAGGAGATGGAAAAGAAGGGAATAACGGTATTCTGTCAGAACATTGACGGCTCCCGGCGTTCTTTGGTGGAAAGATTAAAAGAGAGCACCGACGATTGTCTTCTTTTTGGGACGAAGAGTTTTCAGGAGGGTGTCGATATCTCGGGTCTGACCGCAGTTATAATTGAAAAGATACCCTTTCCCGGTCAGTCTGACCCGCTGATTTCTGCCCGGCAGAAGGCAGTGGAAAAAGAAGGCGGTCAGCCGTTTCGTGACTACACCCTGCCGCTGGCGATTATCTCCCTGCGCCAGTCTTTTGGCCGGTTAATTCGCAGAAAGGCTGATCGGGGAGTGGTAATTATCTTTGACAGCCGTCTGGTTGAATCATATTCTGAGGTTTTTAACTCTTTTCCGAACACGGCACGAATTATTGAAGATATCCCGGTATTCTATGAGAAACTAACTGAGATGAAAGCCCGCTTCACTTAGGATGTCATTGCGAGCGAACGAAGTGAGCGTGGCAATCTCGTAGGGCAAGGCTTTAGCCTCATTTGGCTTCTGTAGGGCAAGGCTTTAGCCTTGCATTTATGGTACGTTAGATGGGGAATTCCAGAAGAGATTTGATGATAAGGTCAGGGGCTGTGGCTTTGACCTCTTCCGGGGTTGAGGAACCGGTGGTTACAATGACCGTCTCTATTCCGGCCGCCGCACCGGTCTGGGCATCAATCGTCATATCACCGACGTAGAGCGCTTCTTCCGGAAGAATCCGGAAATGGCTCAAAAGAGCCAGAAGGATGTCCGGGGCCGGTTTGGGATTGGCAACTTCTTCACCGGTTAGAGTCCGGTCAAAGTAATGGGCGATTTCCAGGACCTGAATGAGAAGGAGCGCGGTTTCAGCCGGCCGGTTGCTTGCCACCGCCAGAATCTTCCCGGAAGATTTTAATCTCTTTAAGAGGTCTAAGGCCCCGGGTAAAAGATATATTTTTCCTTTGAGATGGGTTCTGTGGTGTTGCCGGTAGACATCCCGGGCTTGCGAAATATCTTCTTCCCGGAAGAACAATTTAAGTAGACCGTCGTTGCCAAAGCCCACGGCCCGGATAATTTTTTCTGGTTCAGAGGGAGGGTATCTCATCTGCCGGAGGGTATGGTTCATACTCTCCACGATGGCAGGATACGCGTTTATCAGAGTTCCGTCCAGGTCAAAGATAAATATCTTTTTAGCCCCGAACTTCTGCTGTTCCATAAGCATATTTTACTATAAACAATTATCTCTGCGCAACGCACATTTGATCCGAAAAACGAAAAGTAGTATTGTATTACCTGACAATGTCATTCCTGTAGGTATTAAACAGGAATCCAGTGGATTCCCGCTTACGGCACGCGGGAATGACAAGATGGGAGGTTTGTATGGGTAGATTAAAGGTGGGTGCGTTTTTGTCGTCATTCCGGCTTGACTTTAAGGGAGCCCTGGCGAAAGCAGAGGAGATAGGGCTGGTAGGTTTGCAGATCTCAAGTTTGCCGGATGAAATTGACGTGGAGAAGATTTCGGCCCAGAAAGCCGCGGAGATAACCAGAATGTTTGGAGACCATAATCTGGCCATCAGTGCGGTCTGCAGTGATATCGGCGGTTTTGCGGTGGAAGACGAGGCAGAAGGGAAGAGCCGGGTGGAGAGAACCAAAAGGATAATGGACAACACCCAGATGCTGGATGTTTCCATCGTCCAGACACACATCGGTTTTATCCCGGAGGACTTTAACGCTAAGACCGTGGTTATTATGCGAAAGTGTCTGGACGAGCTTGGTAAATACGGTGATAAGATTGGTGTTTATTTGGCGACCGAAACCGGACCGGAACCGGCTGTCCGGATGAAGAAGTTTCTTGACACCATCCAGATACCTACGATTAAAGTCAACTACGACCCGGCGAATCTGGTAATGAACGGGTTTGACTGTATCGGAGGAGTTTACGAACTTAAAGACTACATCATTCACACCCACGCCAAGGATGGAAAGAAAGATCGGACCCCGGACGGTGGATACGATGAACGGCCCTTAGGTCAGGGAGACGTTATCTTTCCTAATTACATCAAAGCGATGGACGAAATCGGATTTAAGGGTTTCTATGTGATTGAACGTGAGGTTGGTGCGAATCCGGCCGCAGACATTGTGGAAGCCAAACGTTTCCTGGATCAATTTTAACCTACTGAAAAACATAGGGACCATTAAGTTCTTCCCTTTTGACGAGATTCCCTCAGAAGAAGTATAATTGTAAATGTTCAGCGAAACACCATTCTCTCTCTGTCATTCCTGCGGATAGTAAGCAGGAATCTATGGATTCCCGCTAAAGGCATGCGGGAATGACACGTACTTCACTGAATATTTACGTGGAATGATCTGTTCGTTGTCTTTTCGGGTAGGTGGCGGAGCGGCCAATCGCACCAGACTGTAAATCTGGCGACCGGAAG
>CAZVUE010000102.1:0-4610 GCA_964630335.1 uncultured bacterium
CCTTTCCGAACCCTGTTCCCGAGACAATAAAGAAAGAGCGCAGCACCTTACTCAAACAAACCCTTTTACCCGTCAACTGTCATTCCTGCGGATAGTAAGCAGGAATCTACACCTTGAACCAAATAGATTCCCGCTTTAGGCATGCGGGAATGACAAATTATGGAAATTGTGGTGGCAACTGGTAACAAAAAGAAGTTGAAAGAGGTTCAGTCTATTCTTAAGGGCCTACCCGTGCGTCTCCTCACCCTGAATGATTTTCCTCCTTTACCCGAACCCTCGGAAGACGGTAAAACATTCACCGAGAACGCAGCTAAAAAAGCAAAATATTACGCCCAAAAACTAAAAAAAATCGTTCTGGCAGAAGATTCCGGTTTGGAGATAACATCCTTGGGCGGCAAGCCCGGTGTCTATTCCGCCCGTTTCGCCGGTTCCGGCAAAAAAGATTTGGATAACATCGCCAAGGTTTTAGGGTTAATGGAGGGAATACCAGAGGAGAAACGCCATGCAAGATTTACTTCCGCAGTCTGTTTAGCCTTCCCGGAAGGAAAAGTCTTTACATTTGAAGGAAAAAAACAGGGTTTCATTGGTTTAAACCCGGAAGGGGAGGGTGGCTTCGGTTACGACCCCATCTTCTTTTTACCCGAAGAAAAGAAAACCTTTGCGCAACTCAAACCAGAAAAGAAAAACCGGATAAGCCACCGCCGGCAGGCTTTAGAGAAACTCCGCGATTTCTTAATGGCTTTTGAAATGTAGGGCGGGTTCCCTTGTCATAGGATTGACAAGGGTTCATTTGGACCGCATCCTGATGATTTGACTTATGTCGGAAAACAGGATAAACTATACTGAAGATTTATGGCAGAAATTTGATTATTTAACGCTCATTTGCTAATGAAATTAGACAAAAACCAACGAAAAGAATTAGCCAAAGCATTGTACGATGTTGGAAAACTAACTTTGGCAGTTTTGGTTTTAGGCCAATTTGTTGGTAAAATTACCAATATTTCGGCTTTTGTTCTGGGGGTAGCAATCTTTTTTGCTTGTTTTATAATAGCCGCAATTTTAAATAAGGAGGGATGATGCTTGGACTTAATATTCTTCTTAGTGGGGTTTTGCTTTTTGTTCTTGTAATCGGAGGAATTGCAATTTATTCTATGAAGCAAGAAAAGAAAACCCGTTAAATTTTTCACCCGTATTGCGGGTAAAAGCATGGGGGGGCATATGGAGACACAGAGTTTTTTAGGGATGGGAAGGGCGTTGCTGCAGAAGTTCTGGTACGGAACGTCCACGGTGCTTGTGGTAGTGCTGGTCTTTTTTATCGGGTGGTTAATCGCCAAACTGTTGACCCCCTTGCTTACAAGGCTTTTTAAGGCGATAAAACTGGATAAGTTGGCGGAAAGCTGCGGTTTAAAAAACCTATTGGAAAACGGGAACATTACCAGACCGGTTTCGGAACTTTTAGGGCTTGCGGTCTACTGGATAATTATGTTGGTGGTGGTGTTCATCGCCCTGTCGATGGGTAACGTTTCCATTCCCCAGGACATCATCGGACAACTCCTGGCGTTCATACCCAAGTTTGTGGTGGGGGTAATACTCTTTGTCCTCTCCATGTTTTTGGGCAAGTTCTTTAAAGGGGTGATTCAAACCTCGGCAGCCAACGCCGGGATAAGCCATCCAAGATTCTTAGCCAAACTGACCGAAGCAGGAATCGTGGTCTTTGGTACGGTCTTAGCTTTACAGATTATCGGGATTGCGGCCGCTTTTATCGGCAGCGTCTTCAATATCATACTGACGGCTTTCTGCTTTGGCGCGGCGTTATCTTTCGCTCTGGGTTCAAAAGATTTGGTAAAAGAGTGGTTGGAGAAGGTAATTAAATCAAATAAACCCGAAAAGAAAGAAGAGTAAGAAAAGGGGAATGAGTCCTAATCCCTTCAAAATTTAACAAAGTTTTGTAAGTGTGTCCTATAAGAAATGATATGGTGAGATTTAAGACAATTGCTGGAAATGTAAAGAAGGATTTAATTCCGGTAATAAAAAAAACACTTTATTCTGACTCTGAAGTTCTCTTTGTCTATCTCTTTGGTTCGCATGCCACAGGGACTACAGGGCCTCTAAGCGACATAGATGTTGCGGTATTTTTACACCCAAAGATTAAGGATTTTTTTGAGAAAAAGGGGAACATTTATGAGAAATTGGTAGAAAAGATTTTTACCGAAGAAATAGACGTGGTAATTCTTAATCAAGCACCCCCGTATTTAGTAATGGAAATCATCCGGGGGGGTAACCTCCTTTTTTCCCGGGATGAGAATCTAAGAGTAAAATTTGAAACCAAGAATATCATCGAGTATCTGGACACAGAAAGACTGAGGGAAATGGAAGAAGATTTTTTGGTTACCAAAATAAGAGAAGGAAGGTATGGGCATCCCGGAATCGGTTAAAAAAAGGCTAAAGCAGTTAGAGGAGCATCTGATAAGACTGGAAGAGATGCAAGGTAGGGGACGGAAGGCTTTTTTTACCCAATGGGAAGTCCAGGACGTTGTCCTGAGAAATTTTCAGGTGGCCATTGAAATCTGTTTGGATATTGGAACCTACCTGATTTCTCAAAAGAGATGGAATCCTCCTGCAAATTATGTTGAGGTCTTCAATATTTTACAGGAAAGAGGAGTAATACCCCATAAAATGGCTGAAGAATTTAAAAAATTGACCAGATTTAGAAATATTATTGTCCACGAATATCTTTACCTTGATTCTGAAAAAATTTACGCTAACCTCCAAAGGGTTTCACTGTTTCGCGACTATGCCAAGAGCCTAACAGAAGTATTCCTTCCCAATCACCCCAGAAAATAAATAAATTAAAGAAGGAGTTTGTTGCCCTGGAAGATGCAGCAAGAATCTTAGACGCCTACTACATTTCTACCCGTTACCCCAATGGTTTGGATGAAGATGTAGCACCGGTAGATTATTATGATTCGGAGGATGCGAAAAGATGCCTAAACTATGCAACATTGATCTTGCAAACTGTCAAAAAATTCGCAGAAAGTTAAGGACTTTTGTCCGGAGGCTAAAAAAACAATTTCCGGTAAAAGAGGTGTACCTTTTCGGTACCTGGGCGAAAGGAGAAGTTCACGAAGGGAGTGATATTGACCTTTTGATTATCGGAAACTTAAAAGGTCGTATCTTTCAAAGAATAGAAAAAGTTTGTTAGCAGTCAAGTAAAAGTGTACCACCTCGCTAACGCAAAAGTGTACCACCCCCCTATAGGGTTATTGAATGGGTAGCCGCGTAAATTTTCTTTTTGGCTACCTTTTCTTTTTGTGCACAATCTTCGGTTGGGCCTTCCAGGCCTCTTTGGAAACTACCCCCTTTGTGATAAACGACAATCTTGAGCCTTGTCTAATCATTAACAGCACCACTGTCAGTGGTCACAATTGACCCCCCTTAACCGGCGGTATATCCTCTGACCGGTCACCTTCATACCAGCCAGTACGTCCGCAGGTCAATCCGTTGCGAGCCAAAATACGTGCGATGGTTCGCTCGGAAGGCAGGGGTTTAAGCACTTCATACTCGTTAAGTCTCCTGCTCAGGACCTTGGGACCACATGGCAACCCTCGATTGTACATCTTCAGACGAACCGTTACCACTACCTGCTCCACCTCCTTTGGCAGGCGAAGACCGGTATAGGCATTTTCTTCCCGTTCCATTTGCTCCAGATCTAAGTCCTTCCACATAATCGTCTCCTTTTAGATTACCCTACTTGCCTCTGTTTTTGGGGGGTATTATATCATTATCCCGCTCATAATAATGCCTTAAAACGCAAAATTGAGCCCCCTGGAAATCGGACTTGGTCTCCTAAACCCATTTTTAGGGAAATTCCTCCTTTCAGCACAAAGAGATTCAGTGTGCTCTCCTTTTCTTACTTTCCTTAAACCGGTAACTCTCTCCTTTAATCCCGATGATATGGCAGCGGTGGGTTAGTCTGTCCAGGAGGGCCGCGGTCATCCGCTCATTACCAAAGACTTCTACCCAACTGCCAAACTCCAGGTTGGTGGTGATAATTAAAGAGCCGCGCTCGTACCGTTCGGAACAGAACTGAAAAAGTAATTCCCCACCACCAGCAACAAAGGGAACATACCCCAGTTCATCCAGGATAACCAAATCAAATTTCAGCAAGCGAGCCTGAAGTTTATTTAAGGTGTGGCTATCCTTAGCCTCCAGCATCTCATTAATCAAACCGGCGGTGGTGTAAAACCTCACCCGTTTGCCTTTCTTACAGGCTGCCACACCTAAAGAAGTGGCCAGGTGGGTTTTACCCACACCCGCTGGCCCGATAAAAATTATGTTTTCTTTCCGGTCAAGGTAATCAGAGTTCGCTAACTGTAAGACCGTCTGTTGATTAAGACTCTCCACGGCAGAAAAGTCAAAGGTATCCAGTCCCTTAATCACCGGAAACCGGGCCGCAGAGATTCTGTTACGCAAAGCATTGGCCTCCCGGTTAAGCACCTCTTGTTCCATAAGAGCCAGAAGGTAGTCGGTGTAATCCTTTTTGCCGGCCAGGGACTCTGTAGCCACCTTTTGGTAATTAGCGGACACCGTCGGCAATCTTAATCTGGTAA
>CAZVUE010000103.1:0-4583 GCA_964630335.1 uncultured bacterium
GGCACAGAACCTTCGTCGCGCCTTGCACTGACCTCAAATCTGGGACTCCAAATAGGCAATTTTATTCTTTCGCAACCCCATATGATTAAACGGTATAGTAGAACGGAAATGGAGAGTTTGTGGAGTGATGAAAACAAATTCCGCAAGTGGTTGGAGGTTGAATTAGCAGTTCTGGAGGGTTGGCAATCCTTAGGAAAGGTTCCTCCGGAGAAGGCGGCGGAACTCAAAAGAAAAGCGGGGTTTGAAGTAAGCCGGATTCTGGAATTGGAAAAGGAAACCCACCATGACGTGGTGGCTTTTATTGAAGCGGTTTCCGAACGGATTGGTTCCCTTTCGGCTTACTTCCACGTCGGACTTACCTCCTCGGACCTTTTGGATACCACCAATGCCCTTCTCTTGAAAGGGTCCGCGGATATTTTACTCGCCGGTCTGGAAGATCTGAAGGCGGTTTTTGCCGAAAAGGCAATACAGTATAAGGATACCGTTCAGATCGGCCGGACCCACGGAATTCATGCCGAACCAATCACCCTGGGTTTAAAATTTTGTAGTTTTTATGCCGAGACAGAACGGTCAATCCGGCGGATAAGGGAGGCAAAGGAGATTATCAGTTTCGGAAAGGTCAGCGGTGCGGTGGGGACTTTTGCCCATCTGGAACCGGCGGTGGAGGAGTATACCTGTAAAAAGTTAGGTCTTCACCCGGAGCCGGTCGCCACCCAGGTTGTACCCCGGGACCGTTACGCAGAGTTTCTCTGTCAGATTGCGGTCGTGGGCACTGGTTTAGAGAGGTTTGCTTTAGAGGTGCGCCATTTGCAAAGGACCGAAGTTGCGGAAGCGGCGGAACCTTTCGGAGAACGGCAGAAGGGCTCCTCGGCAATGCCGCACAAGCAAAACCCGGTCCTTTCGGAACGAATCTGTGGTCTGGTACGGATTTTGCGGGCAAACGCTATTACCGCCCTGGAAAACGTAGCGCTCTGGCACGAGCGTGATATCAGCCACTCCTCGGCCGAGCGGGTTATCCTTCCGGACAGTACGATTCTTTTGGACTACATAATCCACCTGGCTATCCGGGTTGCCAAGGGTTTACGAATCAATCCCGTGAAAATAAAAGCCAATCTGGAACTTACCGGTGGACTAATTTTTTCCCAGCGGGTCCTTTCCGCTTTGGTTAGCCGGGGTGTTTCCAGGCCGGTTGCCTATCAGATGGTCCAGAAGAATACTCTATCTGCGATTGAGGGAAAGGGTGATTTCCAGCACAACTTGGAGTCTGATTCAGAGGTACAGAAACACCTGACAAAAAAAGAGATTGCCGACTGTTTTGCACCTGATTATTTTCTCCGTCATCAGGACTATATTTATCAGCGGGTTTTTAAGAAAAGCACAAAATAATATATTATGATTCAGCAAGAGCAACAGGCGTTCTGGCATACCAGCAGCCATATCTTAGCGCAGGCGGTGAAGGAACTCTATCCAGACGTTCTTTTCGGTACCGGTCCGGCCATTGAGAACGGTTTTTACTACGATTTTTACCGCGGACAGCCCTTTACGCCGGAAGACCTGAAGCGTATTGAAGTAAAAATGAAGGAACTGGTGGCTGCTGACCTGCCGGTGGTTAGGAAAGAGATGGAGCGGACCGAGGCAAAAGAATTGCTGGCAAAGAACGGGGAGCGGTTTAAGATTGAAATTCTGAACGAAATTCCCGGCGATAGGGTTACCTTTTACCAACAGGGTAATTTCAGTGACCTGTGCGCCGGTCCCCATATTGAATCTACCGGAAAAGTCAAGGCTCTGACTTTGCTTTCGGTGGCGGCCAGTTACTGGCGCGGAAATGAAAAAAGAGAGAGTATGCAGCGGGTCTACGGGATATCATTTCCGGAACAGTCCTTGTTAGACGATTTCCTGCGGCGTTTGGACGAGGCGAAAGAACGAGACCACCGGCGACTGGGAAAGGAACTGGACCTTTACAGTTTTCAGGAATCCGCCGGGGCGGGTTTTGTTTTCTGGCATCCTAAAGGAGCGGTTGTCCGAAAGGTAATTGAAGATTTCCTGGTTACCGAACAGACCCGGCGTGGATACCATATGGTTTATACACCACACCTGGCTGACATTTCTCTCTGGCAGACCTCGGGCCACTTAAGTTTTTATCAGCAATACATCTTTCCCCCTCTGAATTTGGAGAACCAAAAACTTCTGGTCAAGCCGATGAACTGTCCCGGGCACATCCTGATTTACAAGAACCGGCTCCGCAGTTACCGGGAACTGCCGTTAAGGTGGGCGGAATTCGGTACCGTCTACCGCCTGGAGAAGAGCGGGGTTCTCCACGGACTTTTGCGGGTACGGGGGTTTACCCAGGACGATGCCCATATCTTTTGCAAGCCGGAGGATTTAGGAGAGGAAATCAAAAAAGCGGTTTCTTTTGCTTTGGACGTTTTGCGGACCTTCGGCTTTTCCGAATTTGAAATCTTTTTGAGTACCCGCCCCGCTGAGTACGTCGGTTCTTTGGAAAACTGGGACCGCGCCACAAACGCCTTAAAAGAGGCGGTTGAATCGGTCGCGATACCTTATCAGGTTGACCCGGGCGAGGGCGTTTTTTACGGACCAAAGATTGACATTAAGATTAAAGACGTTCTGGGCCGGTCCTGGCAGTGTTCTACCATCCAGGTTGATTTTAATCTGCCGGAACGTTTTGACCTTTCCTTTATTAATTCCGCCGGAAAGGAAGAACGCCCCATTATGATTCACCGCGCCCTCTTAGGTTCATTAGAGCGGTTCTTCGGGGTATTGATTGAACACTACAAAGGCGCATTTCCGTTCTGGCTGGCGCCGGTACAGGTGGCGGTTTTGCCCATCACCAGCAAAGAAAGCGAATACGGCGAAAATATCCATCGCCACTTGACGGAAAACGGGTTTCGGGTTATGATTGATAATTCAGAAGAGAAGGTTGCCCGAAAAATCTTCCGGGCGGAAACAGAAAAGATTCCTTTTTTGGCTATCGTTGGCCGCAGGGAAAAGGAAGCAGGCACAGTTGCAATCAGACAACACGGAAAAGGTGAACAGGGTGTGTCTTCTCTGGCGGACTTCACCGCTATTTTGAAAGAAGCAGTGGTTAATAAAAGGTAGTGCGAACCTTTCAGGTTCGCTAAAAGCGAGGCTAAAAGCCTCGCACTACAGAATTTTTTGCGGGAGGTGCGTATAAGTTACCAGGTAAAGCGGTTTGTCCGGGTAAATTATCAGATTAAGGTTCCCCAGGTACGTTTGATTGATGAGAAGGGCAATCCTGCCGGTGTGGTCGGCCAGCCGGAGGCGATTAGTCGGGCAAAAGAAGCGGGACTGGATTTGGTAGAGATTGTCCCTCAGGCTACACCCCCGGTCTGCCGGATTATCGATTTCCACAGGTATAAATACGAGCAGGCGAAAAAAGAGCGTGAAGCCCGGAAGAAACAACGGGTTGTCGACCAGAAGGAGATTAGATTCTCGCCGGTCATCAGCGACCATGACTACAATTTTAAGAAAGAGCATATCATCAGGTTTCTAAAGATCGGTGACCGGGTTAAGGTTCGGGTGAGATTCCGGGGGCGTCAGATTATCCATTCGGAAAAAGGCCGTGAGCTTATCGACCGTCTTACCCGGGAACTGAGTGAAGTAAGTACGGTAGAGAGAGCGGCCCGGTTTGAGGGCAAACAGATTGACATAATCTTCCGTCCGGTGTAATATATAAAGAAAATGCAAATATCAAAAATCAAAATGCAAAATGACAATGTAAAGTCCAAAATCTTTAAAAATTTTAGATTTTGGTTTGTGATTTTGATTTTTGCATTTTAATTTTTGAATTTATTTATTATGCCCAAGGTAAAGACTCGCAAGAGTGCGGCAAAAAGATTAAGGTTTAACGCTAAAGGAAAGGTAAAACGGGCTCGGGCGTTTGCCAGTCATCTCCTTTCCGACAAATCGCCCAAACGAAAAAGAAGACTGCGGAAATTGACCTGGGTTTCTTCCGCAGACCAGAAGCAGGTTGAGAGGTTGATGCCTTATGCCTAGAAGTACCAACAACCCGGCTGCCCGTCGCCGCCACAAAAAAGTATTGAAACGGGCTAAAGGATTCCGGCAGGGTCGTTCAAAATTATACCAGTTTGCCAAGGAGTTTTCTGCGAAGGGACTGGACTATGCCTGGCGGGACCGCCGGCAAAAGAAACGGGAACAGCGGGGGATCTGGATTATACAGATAAATGCTGCCGTACGGAAAGAGGGTCTAAACTACCGCCAGTTTATGGCTGGGTTGAAGAGAGCCGGTATATCTCTCAACCGGAAAATTTTGGCTGAATTAGCCATTTCCCAGCCTCACGTCTTTCAGAATCTAACCCAGATGGCGAAAGGGTAAGCGTCATTTTCCTTTTGTCCTTTACCTTCCACTTCTAAGATGCGGATTAAATCTCTTGTTTTTGTTGTTATTGGAATCGTCGGATTGATAGCGTTTAATGTACTTTACCGTTTATCACCCAGACTCTACGCTTATTTTTCTGCCCGGAGTTCTCTTCCGACCAACATTATAAGTTTTTTCTTTTTACTGGGTATCTTGCTGCTGCACA
>CAZVUE010000104.1:0-4581 GCA_964630335.1 uncultured bacterium
CAGTGATGGCTAGTGTTTTACGATCCTTTCCCTTTCTCCTTTATGGGGTAATATTTTTCGCATCACACCGCTCATACGGCTACTTCGATCGGCGAATTTATCGTGAACCCAGTTAAGCGGCTCGAGTTCAATTGGAAAAGTAAAGTTGTAATGAGCAAGTCTCCAATGTGGAATCCTATTTAACAAGGGAATTTTTAGATTCCCGAGCGGTAGCAGCTTTGCATACCTTCCGGCCTTGATGAAGTTTTTGGTTTCTTTCTCGGTAACCCATGGGAGCCAGGAAACTTCCATTTCTTTATTCATCCGGTTAAGTGTTTCCCAGTCCTCGGTACGCCTTGGTGGTACGAAACCTGCCTCCACGACCAAATCGTAAAGAGGAACGCCTGGATAAGGCATGTATGTTCCCAAAGAGAAAGACATCCTTGGATGGATTTTCCAGAGCTCGAGGCAGAGGTTAATAGTGTTCCCGATCTCCTCCCTGGTTTCCGTCGGGTTGCCGAGTATGACACAATTTGACACTCTCACCTCGGGATACTTTGCCAAAATAGTAATACCTTTGATGATGTCATCAACGGTCTGGTCCTTTTGCATCAGCTTGAGTATCCGGTTATTGCCAGACTCCAGACCGAAACAAATTCCCTGGCATTGCGTATCCCTGAGCTTTCGAGCCAGTTCATCAGTGATATATCCTATTCTTAATTGGCCCTCCCAAGGCAGGTCAACTGCTTCCAAAATTTCAATTGCCCTCTTCTTGTTGGCAAAAAAGTTATCATCGTAGAATCTGATTCCGTCGATGCCGTATTTGTCTTTAAGCATCTGTATCTCGGAAATTACGAATTCTCTTGAGTGCGCTCTCCAGCGGCCCCCGCTGAATTTGAGGCTGTAACAGAAACCACATCTGTGCGGGCAACCACGTGAGGTTATAAAATTTATCACCTTTTTTTGGCCCCACATCGGCAGAAGGTATCGGCTGACATCAACGAGGTCCCAATCAAGCTTGAAGTCGTCCAGGCTTTCAATAAGTGGACGCGGTTCCGTGAATATCAGCTCACCGTCTTTCTTGAAGCCGATGCTCCTGACATTCCTGAGATCTTTCCCGTTTTCGATGGCATCGGCAAATTCCACAGCCGTTTCTTCCCCCTCGCCGACAACAACCGCATCAACGTATGTCTCGCTAAGCGTCTGCTCTGGAACCATGGAGGCGTGTACACCGCCCCATACGATCGGGGAATCGCATATTTTTTTTATTTCCTTTGAAAGCTGGGCTGAAAATTTTGTTTGATTGCAGGTGAATGCAGATATGCCAACAAATAAGGGATTTTTATCTGCGATATTTATTGCATATTCTGGAATTTCGCTAGGTGCGATGTGGAGTACCTCAACGTCATAGCCTGCCCGTTTTAGTGCACTGCCGACGTACATGATACCGAGAGGGGGTGCAAACATGTACTCTGGAGAACTTATGTTCACTAACGTTATCATTTGGTCTCTTGTGAAAGGTTAAATGTAATAATACTGAAATGATAACATTTATTTCTCGAAATCATACTGGTGATAAGCAGATAAACTAACATCATGAAAATAATTGACACAAGTACCACAGATGTGGAAAACCGGGGTCCTGGCGAAGGGGAAACGGGAAAGTCTTCCTACCTGCCTCATGTCGCCAGGGGGGCGGTTATCAATTTTTCGGGTATCATCGCCCGAATGGTCCTCGTCTACGGATACACTTTTCTGCTGGCTCGAATGCTGTCGGTGCGCGATCTGGGCGAATACTTTCTCATGGTCACCATCATCAACCTCTTGGGCCTCGCGTCCATGGTGGGCCTGGACCTGGGAGTGGTTCGCTACGTGGCCCTTTACGCCGGTGAAGGGAAACTGGGACTGGCTCGTAAGACGCTGGGGGCGGGGCTCATGTTTGGCTTGCCAGTGGCGCTGGTATTCACGGCAGGCCTGTTTATTGCCGCACCGTCTGTAAGTGTCCGTTTTTTTGACAGTAGTACCGAAGCCATTACCGGGCTTCGCATTTTTGCTATGGCGATTCCATTCCTGGTGGCCGCCCGCCTGTTTAATGCCACAACTCAGGGAATGCATCAGATGAAATACCAGGTTTTAAGCCGTGACATCGGCGAGCAGGTTGCCAAGATCGGGTTTTCGGTGGTAATGCTGGCCTTGGGCGCGGGTCTGATGGGAGTAGTCTGGGCCAATATGGCCTCGATGGCCACTGCCGCTGCACTGGCATTCGTCTTCGCTCTGGTGGTTCTGGCGGGGCCGAAGGGTTCCGATGGCACCGGGATCAAACCGGCGGCGGCCGTGCTCAAGTACTCCTTCCCGCTGGCTTTTGCAAATATCGTAGTGGCGCTTACGCTCTGGGTCGATACTTTGATGTTAGGTTTTTTAGGTACTCCGGAGGATGTTGGCTTCTATGGCGTGGCGCTTAAGATCTCGGTATTCGGTGCTAAAATTATAACTGCCTTTGTCATCGTTTTTACTCCGATTATTGCTGATCTGTGGAACCGGGGCAGGTCGGAGGAGCTAAAGGAACTTTATATTACCGTCAGTCGGTGGATTTTTATCCTGAGCGTTCCTATTTTTCTCCTGTTGACCCTGTTTTCTGATTCCCTGATGCGTGTTTTTGGCCCCAGCTTTGTGGTTGGCAGTGGCGCGCTTGTCTTTCTGGCTATCGGGCAGATGATGAGCGCGGCGACCGGAGCCGCCGGTCTCATGGTACTTATGTCCGGCCACTCCAAACTTGAACTTCTCAACGTGACGGTGACCTTAGCCGTGAACGTCATTCTGTGCTTATTGTTGATTCCGAATTACGGAGTCATCGGTGCGGCGTTAGCACACATGTCTTCTTTAGGCGTAGTAAACCTGATGAGGATAATAGAGATTTGGATTTTCATGCGCATGTACGCTTATAACTGCAGTTACTTAAAGCCACTCATTTCAGGAGTGGCGGGCGCTGCAGTGGTGGCTGTAATCGGCAGGTTCGTCATCGTGGACGCCGGTCTGATGCAGATGGTAGCGCTTGCTTCGCTACTTCTTTTCCTCTATGTTCTAGGTTTGGTGGGGTTAGGTCTGGAAGAGCAGGACAAGACCATCCTCAAGAAAATCAAAGCCAGCGCACTCAGGCTAAAGACAACCTGAAATTTTCTTGAGCATGATACTAAGGAATAGCTAGTATGTCAAAAGTGTGCGTTATCGGGCTGGATGGGGGGACGTTTTCTGTTATTGATTATCTCATTGGGCAAAAGCGCCTCCCAAATTTTGCCCGGTTAATGGCGGAAGGCAGCCGTGCCACTCTGCTTTCGACTACACCGCCCTTAACACCAGCAGCCTGGACCTCTTTTTTTACCGGATCCAACCCGGGCAAGACCGGGGCGGTCGGTTTCTTTAAATTCCGCCCGGGTACCTATCAGCTGGAGCCGATGAATGCCGGCAACCTTGAGGGTACGCCGATCTGGTCTTTGGCCAGCAGCAAGGGCAAGCGAGTGTGCGTCTTTAACGTGCCCGTGACTTACCCGGCTGCTCCGGTTAACGGGATTCTCATCTCCGGCATGGATGCCCCCAGTTTTGATGATCACGCCATTTATCCGCTTGAGCAAAAAAGCAGGTTCTTGTCGGCGGTGCCCAGTTATAAGGTCTCTAGTGAAATAGACGCAAAGTACCTGGTAAATCACAGTAAGGATCCCGTCGGGTATTGCATCGGGCTGTTAAAGGCGCACCTCGAGATGGAAATCAGGGCGATTAATCACCTGATGGGGTTGGAGGATTGGGATCTATTTGTTGGCGTTATCAGGTCTCCCGATTGCTTCCAGCATATTTTCTGGAAGGATACCGAGAAGGTGATTGCGGGTGAGCCTGTCTCGGCGGAAGAGTATTTGCGGGCCGAGGCGGTTTTTACCTGTTACGAGGCAATTGATCGGGAATTGGGAGAGTCGTGGTCTGCCTGGTGCTCTGATCGTAACATTATTTTCATGTCCGACCATGGTTTCGGCAGGTTGCGCAGCGACGTTTGTTTAAACCGGGTGCTGGCGGAAGCCGGCCTGCTCAAGTTTCTTCCCCGCGGCAGCCGAAATCGCTCCCGGGAGTATCTGGTAAAAAAGCTGCAGGCTCATTTACCCATTCAAACCAGGCAGAAGATCAAGCGTTTGCTGGGAAAGGACGAGACCGACCAGCGCTGGCTTTCGTTTGTTGATTCTCTTGTAGCCGATATTGATTGGAGCCGGACGCGCCTCTCTGCTATTGCCCAGCATGGCTGTTTATACGTAAATCTGAAGAACCGGGACCCCTTGGGAATGGTCGCTAACGAGGCGGAGCGGCAGGTGGTGCTGGACGAAGCTGAAGCTGCCCTTTCCCAACTCAGAGATCCAGAAGATGGTGTGCCGGTGGTTTCAAAATTTTACCGTAAAGAGGAGCTCTATCGTGGTCCGCTTATGCCAACGATGCCAGATATGGTTATCAATATGCGTAATTGGTCATATAGGGGCATTTCCAGCACTGCGATCGAGCTTTCTGAAGAGTCCATCTTCCGGTCACAGTCTAATGAATGGAAGGAACTTGGTCATACTGGCAGCC
>CAZVUE010000105.1:0-4487 GCA_964630335.1 uncultured bacterium
ATGTTGGGGATAAGGCAATCCGGTTCCTTATCGGCAAGAGCAATAATTATCTTTGCCAGCAAGGAATGGTAGTAATCGTAATAGAATTCAGACTCATTGTAACCGCCTTTAAATGGAGTAAGACTCTGGTAGGGTGATTTCTCTGTCTCACCGTAATTTAATACACAGACCTTACCTTTGCCGAAACGGCTCAACCGGACCAAACTGTCAGTAGAAATATTACGAAAAGCAGGCAGGGAAGAAAGCGGTATACCGGAAAGAATGAAATCGTTCGCTAATTTTTCACCGCCAACTAATTTATCCAATTCCTCATCCTTGGGCGGGTCAATGTAGAGGAGACCGGCACCCTTAAAGACCTTCTTCAGGATAGCCAGCCTCACCTCCGGAGGAAACATCTGCCAGTCCACCTTACCCATAATGACGACGTCATAATCCTGGTTTAACCTCTCCTTAACGACCTCTTTCACCACCGAAGGTGAAACTACCATATAAGCATCCCTACCGGTATCATACTCCAAATAACTGTGGGTCATTATCGCCTGGTAATCTATTGACAACCTCTGGGCTAATTCCACGGTCTCCCGCTGACTCCAGGTAGGCGCGACTACCAGAACCTTAATCTTGCCTTTATAGTACGGATTTGCCCACTTTATATAGCTGGTTACCACTTCTGAGGTGAGTTTATCGTAGGGCTGGTTCGGTCCAATTACCGCCGCGAGTAAACAACTCCCTGAAAATAATGCGTATAACCCCCACAAAAAAATCGTTCTTCTCATTTTAAAGAGGAAAATATGTAGGGCAAGGCTTTAGCCTTGCGAATATGAAATGAGGGCAGAAGAAAAGTAAGGTCCAGTTGCTTCTCCCGGGCTAAAAATTTGTGCCGTTGCTCAACCGGCACTTTCAGTGAACCGTGAATTCTCTGGTGGCACCAGGTCAGCATTAGTTGAGACGGAAGTAATCTTTCTTCCTCTTTAGATAGAGGAATCCCTGATTCCTGGTATACCTTAAGAAAATCCCGGACAATCCGGGGATTGAACCTGGGATACTGGGTGAGTGACCAGATGTCACCTTCTCCAATCGGTTTGTCATGGTTAGCACAGCAGAGCATTATTGCCCAGCCCAGGTCATAAAGCCGGGGACGCCAGGCACACCAGTCAAGGTCTACAAACGCTTTTACCCGTTCTGCTTCAAGTAATATGTTAGCCGGCTGTACGTCTCCGGCGTCATTCCACCACGTCTTTCCTTCCCGGCTCAAGCAAGGCGGTACTACCGCAACTCCATTCTCTGCAAGAAAACACAGTGCGTTATGGTCAAAACGAACCCTGTCTTCATCCGCATATCCTGGATATCTCTTCCGTACAAACCACTTTCCCTTGGCAGTGGAGACAAAAAAACTTTTGTTCCTGCTGCCACCGGCTCTATTTACGGAAACCGGATCGCCCAGTGCAAAAACTGCGCAAACCTGTTGTATACCTATTTCCACCAGACAACCCCTAAGTAAATTCCTTGTTTTTATATGGTGTAAACATTATATCACGTTATGGTATACTCTCTATAAAAATGCCAAACAGAAACGGTCTACTGATAAAGAACTGCCGGGTTATTCACGCTCCGGGAAAGTCCACGGACCTTTTGGTAGAAAACGGTAAGATAGTCCGAATCGGAAAGGTTAAATCCTGGCCGAAAGAATATAAAATTATAGACGCCGGTGAGAAAATTGTCGCACCCGGGTTTATTGACGTCCATATTCAGGGAGGTGGCGGCGCATCCGTTCTAAAGGGGACAAAAGAAGCGCTCCAGACCATCTCCCGGACCTGCGCTAAATTTGGAACGACCGGTTTTTTGGCGACCTCGATCTTCTATCCCGGCAAAGAAAACAGGCATCTTAAAATAACCGCAGAAAATGTCGGCTGTGACTTAGGAGGAGCCAACTTACTGGGAATACATTTAGAAGGACCGTTCATCTCAGTGGAAAAGAAAGGCGGCATACTGCTAAACTCCATAACTAAACCCTCCCTAAATGTGCTGAAAAAAATATCGGATATCTGCCAGGGAAGACTGAGGATGATGACGCTGGCTCCGGAATTACCGGGTAATCCGGAGATAATCGGCAGGCTGGTCAATTCTGAAGTAGTTGCTTCTTTTGGCCATTCTAACGCCTCATACGAAGAGACTCTCAAAGGGATTGATGCCGGCATCACCCACGTCACCCATCTTTTCAATGGAATGCTGCCCATCCACCACCGCTCGCCGGGGCCAATCCCGGCTATTTTGGAAAAGAGTATCGTTACCTGTCAGGTCATCACTGACGGAGTACATATCCATCCCGGCATCATAAACCTGTTTTTCAAACTGCTCGGCACGCACCGCTTCGTTACCATCACGGATGGTTTGACCTCTTTAGGGCTTCCTGACGGCAGATACTCTTACGATGGCGTTGAGTACGTATCTAAAGACGGAACCGGAAGACGGGATGACGGAACTCTGGTGGGAACCACCTTGGGACTGAGCCAGGCAATCGTAAGGCTGATGAAATTTGCCGGTTGTGACCTCCAGTCTGCGGTAAAGACCGTAACGGAAACCCCGGCGCGTACTTTGGGCTTAGAGAAAAAGAAGGGCAGGGTTGAGGTTGGCAAGGATGCGGATTTGGTTATCCTGAATGATGACTGCTCGGTCTATTCCACGATTGTCGGTGGCAAAATAGTCTTTGATAAATCGAAGTTTTTAAGGAAGTAGGGAACCGGGGCGGATGCGGCCCCAGACCTCATAACGCTGAAAAGCCTCCGCGTATTTGGCGCCACACTGGATGCCCCGGAAAGCGCTGTGCTGTTTCATAAACTCCACGTAGTCTATCTTATCGTGTTCTAAAAGCCATTTGTACTGGCTCTGGTGGCACAAGAGCGCCTTCCCCTTTTCTTCAATAAAATCAGAGATATCCACGTAATCGGTGGGCTGAAACCTGACCGCAGCCATCGTATCCATAAAGTAGACGGGCGGAATTGCTTTGGTGTGCGGCTGTCCGGTCCGGTAGTTGGGCAGAGAAGCGGCAAAAGAGGCGTCTATTACCAGTCTTCCCGCAGTGGAATGGTCGCACATATAGTCGTCCGGAAAGTGGGTAATGATTAGGTCCGGCTGGGCTTTACGGATAAGTTCCACCACCTTTTTCCGGCTGGCGCTGTCGGAATAGATTTCCAAATCAGGAAAGAGCCCCACGTCAACGAGAGTGACTCCCTCAGCTTTAGCTGCCTCATCCGCCTCTTTCCGGCGAATCTTTGCTAATTCTTCCGGGCCAATCTCGTAGTGCCCCTTGTCGCCATTACACAAAACCGCAGTAGAGACTTCGTCTCCCCGGCACCGGCTTTTCAGGAGTGTCCCCGCACAGAGAAACTCTATATCATCCGGATGCGCACCCACCGCCAATATTTTCATTCATTACCTCCAAATTTTATCTTGTCATTCCCGCGGATGGTAAGCGGGAATCTAAACCTTACATATCTGGATTCCCGTTAACCACATACGGGAATGACGGTTACCCGTCAATTGCACTCCGCAATCAAAGGGCCGGCTAATTCTTTCCGGAAGAAGAGTTTGCCGGACAGGGTCGGCATAAAACTGCTGGGAATCCACTTATCCGGCCCATACCGGAGCGTAACCCAGAGACTCATTCCCTGCCACATCATTCCCCGGTCTAAACTTCCGTCACAGCCGCCGATAATCTTGTCCGCCTTTAAGAATATTCCTGGTCCGATGGTGTTGGCAAAACAGGGAACCAGGGTGGTTCTACTCTTGAAACTGGTAATGGCGTTCTGCTCAATGGTCAAAGGGTGGAGTTTGGCGCCTAACCGATACGCGGGCTTCTTCCAGTCCGTTACGCTGGAAAACTCTGCGGCAAAGTGCGGCTCCCAGAAAGCGATGTGGAAGACCCGGCCGATACCGAAGATTACCTCTAATTTAGCGCCTTCTTTTCGTAACTTCTCTATCTTCTCCGGATAAGTAGGAAGTAATTTCTTGGTGGCAAAGTTACGCTGGTTTTTCGGTACCGTTAATCTTCCTAACGGACCATAAAAGGCGGATTCCATCGCATTCTGAAACGCAGCCGGGTTTGTAGACGGCAAGGTATTTCCACTTCTATCGCTCCATTCGTCCATATTAAACCCGTAGACGTGCTTGCAGTCAACACCCCACTCTTTCAAAAAGTAGACCACCCACTTGTACATACCCATCGGTCCGACCGGAAGGATAAGAATCAGCTTCCGCTTTTCGTCTTTTGTCTGGCAAATCTCCAGGGCAATTTCATGCCCCATCTTGATGTCAAACTCCTCTAACGTTTCACAGGGAACCGGGACGAAGTCTTTGTGCCACCACGTCTGCCGGGCAAGGATGGCTTCCGGTTTATTACTGCAACAGCGGTCAATCTTCTTCAAATCCCAGCCCGCGGGAAAAAAGTCTTCCAGCAAAGACCCCTTTATGGTTGCTAACAAGTCCAT
>CAZVUE010000106.1:0-2871 GCA_964630335.1 uncultured bacterium
GATTTGAGGTCAGTGCAAGGCGCGACACGGGTCCCCTTGTCATAGGATTGACAAGGGAAGGTTCTGTGCCCACTGTGGCACATAACCGAGGAGCAACGCCGCAATGACCCAAAGATGGGACTCCCCGAAGGGCCAGGTCGCTTTTGGGCTGCGACTGCGTCGCTCATCGCTTCCGTACCACAGGGGGTACGCCAGCTTCTTCGCTTCTTGTCTCGCTCCAAAATCGCCTCTGGCAAATGGTTAATCTTATTGTTTAGCAACCCCTTTTACTTGGAATACGCTTTGCGCATCTTCTTCAAACGGCGCTGACGGCTCGGCTTTTCGAAAAATTCCCGGCTTTTAATCTCCTGTAAAATCTTTTCCCTCTCTACTTCGCGTTTAAACCGCTTGAACATCTTTTCAAAGGAATCGATGGGTCGGTGTCTTTTCTTTATCTCTTCGGTCAAGGATTATTCACCCCCTCATTCAGATGATGTCTATCTCATAAATTTCTGCTCCGCAATGGTGGCAAACCTTTTCGGTTTTAGCGTAACCATCCACTAAATAACAGTGGCGGCAGCGAAGATTGACATAAGGCTCCTGGAGTTCAGGTAAGGTCTTTCTTTCTTTTACCTTTACCTCTTTCTTCTTTTTCACCTCAGGCTTCTTTTCCGGTGTAATTTTTTTCTTTTCTATCTTTCCCTTCTTTGGGACATTCTTCAGGGCTGTTTTTTTTATTAAGCCCGTCTTTTTTAAATTTCGCTCTTTCTTAGCCATAAGTACCCCTTATTCTTGCAGTAGCCAGCATACACGTAGATTAGGAAACATAATATTTCGGGAACATATTATTATATTACAAAACCCCCCTTTCCGTCAAATTTGCGGAGGGATATGGTAAAATATAAATGATGCTGTCCGATAAAAATCAGGAGAAATTTGGGATAGTTGGTTCTGGTGGTCTTATCGTTGACCATATTAAACTGGTTGACACCTGGCCAACGGAGGGGACACTGGCCAATATCCTTGAGCTTAAGGTTGAGGGAGGCGGTTCCCCGTATAATGTACTTATTGACCTGGCAAAGATTGACCCGGAAATAAGACTGGCGGTGGTAGGAATAATGGGTGATGATGCGGAGGGAGAGTTTCTCCTCAGCCAGTTTCGGAAGTTCAATGTTGATGCCAGTGGTGTCAAGAAGACTACGAAATATCCAACTTCCTATACCGACGTCATGAGTGTTAAGGGTACACCACGCCGGACATTCTTTCACGACCGTGGCGCCAACCGCCTTTTAGATATTAAGGTGATTGAGCCAGAAAGACTGAACGCAGATATCTTTCATGTCGGCTATATTCTCCTTTTGGACAGCCTGGATAGTAAAGACCCGGAGTACGGAACCGTGATGGCCCGTCTATTACACCGGGTAAGAGAGAGGGGAATAAAGATTTCGGTTGACGTAGCGAGTGAAGATAGCAATCGTTATCCGGAGATAGTCGTTCCAGCGTTAAAGTACGTGGATTATTGTATTATCAATGAAATTGAAGCGGAAAGGACCGCATCTTTTCCGATAAGACGTCCGGATGGGAAAATAGATTATCAGAACTTAAGGAAGGCGGCAAGGTTCTTTTTGGAAAATGGTGTCAACGAGATTGTCTCCATCCATATGGCTGAGGGCGGTTATCTCTTTACCAAAAGAAGGGAAGAATATTTTCAGCCCTCCCTCCAGTTACCAGAGGAATTTATCCAGGGAACTGCCGGCGCTGGCGATGCTTTTGTCGCTGGCATGCTTTACGGATTCCATCAAAAATGGGAGATTACCAGGTCTCTTGATTTTGCGGTGAGGACCGCCGCGGTCTGCCTGAACCATTCCACCACAACCGGTGCCCTGACAAGTTATGATAAGATTATGGAGATTACCGGTAGATTCCCCTATCGGAATAAAACCTTCCTCTCAGGATGATAAGGGGCGGCCGCACGATAATTGTTTTTCTCTTTTTCGCTTTTTTCCCTTTTACCCCTCTTTCTGCTTCTACTCCGATTACGTGGCAGGCGGATACGGTTGAGGCTGTTTTAGAAGGGGAGGTTATTCTAAAAGGGAACGTCTGTATTGAGTCCGGTGACCGGATGGTAAGGGCTGATTATGTCCGGTATCTTCCCGGGAGCAAAGAGGCCTGGTTGCAGGGAAACGTACGGTTTTCTTTGCCTTTCGGTGAGATTAAAACCGATGAACTTTCCTATAACTTTAACACCGGTAACGGTTTTACCGGACCCGCGGATTTTTCCAGTCCTCCCTGGTTTGGAAGGGCAGAGCGGATAGAAATCTCCGGCGCCAAAGAAGTTTCGCTTTACGATGGTTATCTCACCACCTGTGATATTGTCCCGTCGCACTATCGGATTGCTTTTAAAGATGCCTCTCTTAAAAAGGATGGCGGAATAAAGATAGAGTCAGCGACATTCCGCGTGGGTTGGCTACCTGTTTTTTATCTCCCCCGGTATTTTCAGAGAAAAGATGAAAGTCCTTTTGGTCTAAATTTCACTCCAACATTGAGTTCCCGCGACGGTGTTCAGGCAGTAACCGTTACCTTCTACTCCACTCCGGAATCCAGTTACTACTGCGATTTTGACCTGCGGGGCGATAGAGGAATCGGTGTTGGTCCCGGCTTAGAGAGCGAAGAATCGGGAACAGACCGGGTGAAGACTTATTTCATTCACGACCAGGACGTAGATGAAGACCGCTATCGGATTGAAGCCTGGCACCGGAGCGAGTTCTTGAGGGAAAATGGAGAAGATGATTTTTTGTTAGAACTCCACAAGTTTTCCGATGAGGATTTTCTGGAAGATTACTTCTGGCGGGAAAGCGTGAAAGACGTGGAGCGGGACAGTTTTCTTTACTA
>CAZVUE010000106.1:2971-4478 GCA_964630335.1 uncultured bacterium
ATTACTTCTGGCGGGAAAGCGTGAAAGACGTGGAGCGGGACAGTTTTCTTTACTACTCGATGAACCGGGAAGATTATGCCTTAAGTCTTTTTACCAATGCGGAATTGGATAATGAACACAATATGACGTGGCATTTGCCGGAGTTAGCCTTCGTTTCCCCTTTCCGCAAATCCGGCAGTTTTTACTGGAAAGAAGACCTGCTGTTGAGTAACCTCTCCAAGGAGTTTTCCGCGGAAAGAGAGGAGACGCAGCGGGCACATTATACGCAAAGCATCTCTAATTTCTACCCTTTAGCCGGCGGGATATTGAGGCCCTTTTTGACCGGCGGTTTCACCTACTATTCCCAGAACATAAAAGGAGAGGAAGAAGGCCGGGTTTTTTCCCAGGCGGGATGCGATTTGGGCTGGAAGTTTGGCCATACTTTCGAACGTGCGGACGGCACTACCCTGACCCATTATCTGGAACCCCGGATTACTTTTTTGAATCAGTGGGCAGACGAAAGTCCGGACGAATTCTTTTCCTATGATGAGGTTGATGAGATTCAATCCGATAATATCATTTCGTTTCAGTTACTTAATCGGCTCAATTACAACAAGGATGGGAAGAGTTCCGAGAAGATGAGAGTTGACCTTAAGGCGGACTATTCCCTGCAGGAAGGTAAATTCGGGGACCTTCACGGTCTCTTTGTGTTAGACCCCCAGGGTAGACTCGCCTTCCGGAACGAAAGTGAGTTTGACTTAGACCGGGGTGTTTGGAATACCTCGTCTACTTCCTGTACCTGGCGCAATGACCGCTTCAATTTTGGCCTCCAGCATAATTATCAACAGGATTATACGGAGACAATCGTTCCCTCCATTTCCTTCCCGGTGGGCAACAAGTGGAAGGTGGATGCGTACGCCACGTATAACTTAGAAGATGACCGTTTTGAGGGAAGGGAAATAAGCCTCTGGCGGGACCTGCACTGCTGGGAAGTCCGCTTTGGGGTCTATGAGGACCAGGAGGAGACTGAGGTTTATTGCGAATTTTCTCTCAAGGCGTTTCCAATGCATTCGCTGAAAGTCAAATCGCACTTTGATTAACCTAAGAACAAAAAATAATTTGTCGTTCCGGCATGTTTAAGGCCGGAATCTAAAACCTAGCCCAAATAAATAGATTTGTCTGTTGGTAATTTTCTTCCTTTTAGTTTTTGAGCCAGTTCCTCCTGGTCGAGCGCGTAGAGCGGACTGATTTCTACCAGGACATCCGGTGCCACTTCTACGCCGGCGGCCCGAAGCCATTTTTTGTATTGATTACTCAGCGCTTTTCTGGTTGATTCCGGCGAATCCTCACCGGTCCGGTTCTTTACCGGTGCAAATTCTTCTTCCCGGGTTGTCTCCATGCAACAGACTCTCTGAGCCAGGGGTAGCGCATCAAAGACAAAGGTTTCAAACTTCCAGGCAGTCACCGGATCCCTTTGGTTACCCACTTTCCCTATTCCTCCCCCCAACGTGGGGGAGGCGTAGGTGGG
>CAZVUE010000107.1:0-4452 GCA_964630335.1 uncultured bacterium
CCGGCTATTTATTGTTAAAGGAAATATCATTTTTCACGCTTTTTTCAGGTATTATGTATATCCTTTCCGGTAAATTCAAAGGCCGCCGTCTCGGCTTTCCGAAAGGAAAGGTTTTGCGGCCCACCACCGGTCTGGTCCGCAAGGCGTTCTTTGACCTTGTGGCACCCAAAATAGTCGGGAGTTGTTTCCTTGACCTCTACGCCGGTACCGGTGCAGTAGGAATAGAAGCCCTAAGCCGGGGCGCAGAAAAAGTGGTCTTTGTGGAAAACGACCGCAAAGTAGTCCCTTATCTTGAGCAGAACATCCAGGCTTTTCAATCCCAATACCCCTCCCCCGAATCTTCTATCATCCTCTACCGGAAATCCGTAGAAAAGGCGCTCGGCCTTCTGGCAAGAGACGGTCACCAATTTGACCTCATTTTCGCTGACCCTCCCTATACCTTTACCGAAGAACGCCTGATACGGTTGATTATTGAGAGCCTCAGTCATAAATTGCTTAAACCGGGAGGCATCTTCATTCTCCAGCACCGGTCCGGTCTGGAGAAAAACCCTATCTTCCAACAAGGACTGGCACTTCTTCCCCTTACCCGAGATACCCGGCGCTACGGCGACACCTCCCTCTCCCTCCTCCATTCCCCCCGTACTTGACTTTTGCCAGACCGTTTGGTATAATATTTCGTATTAGTGCTAAAAATAACACTTTAACGAAATAAAATGCAGTATCTGAAACTAAAGGACCAACTGAAAAGATTTACCCTATTTTCACTCGCCGACATTAGAATGATAGACAACAATTTCCATCGGCGGAGGTTAAATGAATGGCAGGACAAGGATTATATTAAAAAAGTAGTCAAGGGTTATTATATATTTTCCGACCTGAATATTGACGAACGGGTCCTTTTTGAAATTGCTAATAAGATATACCTTCCTTCCTACGTCTCCTTTGAAACAGCCCTTGCGTACTATGGTCTCATCCCGGAAAGTGTATACGGAATCACCTCGGTTTCCTCCCGGAGAACGTATCTATTTAAAACGAAAATGGCTGAGTTCAGTTACCGAAGGCTAAAACCAGAATTGTTCTGGGGATACGAAATAATAGAATATGACCACAAAAGATTTAAGATAGCCTGTCCTGAAAAGGCGCTCCTTGACTATTTTTATATAAATTCAGCGCTAAAAACCCGGGACGATTATCTAAGTCTACGTATAAACACCGAACCTTTTTCGGAGATTATTGATAAGAAAAAACTACTTGGCTATCTTAATAAATTCAAACAGAAGTCTCTGGTAAAAAGGACTATGGGGTTGCTAAACAATAAAACTAACTATTTGCCAGAGGCGATTTTGGAGCGAGACAAGGAGCGAAGAAGGTTACGTACCCCCTGTGGTACGGAAGCGATGAGCGACGCAGTCGCAGCCCAAAAGCGGCCTGGCCCTTCGGGGAATCCCATCTTTGAGTCATTGCGGCGTTGCTCCTCGGTTATGTGCCACAGTGGGCACAGAACCTTCGGCGCGCCTTGCACTAACCTCAAATCCGGGACTCCAAATAGTTAGTTTTATTGTTTAGCAACCCCTATATCTTTTTTGGAGGTTATGGAAAATGCTTGACCTGACGCAGATAGAATCGTTCTATCCCGAACTCCTGAGGCCTTTCAAGAGAAATTTACTCCGGGAGTATTTACACTATAAGATACTGGAGGTTATCTTTTCCTCCAGGTTTGCCGAAAAACTGGTATTTATGGGCGGAACCGCCATACACATTGCGTATGGACTTCCCAGATTTTCAGAAGACCTTGATTTTGATAACATCGGCCTGGACAAAGCCGGATTTGAATCGCTGACCAAACTTATCCAAAAAAGACTGTGCCTTGAGGGGTACCCAATAGAGGTTAAGAATTCGTTTACAGGTGCTTATCGGTCTTATATCAGGGTGGCTGATATCTTGTTTGAAAATAAATTAACCGTTCATAAAGAAGAAAAGATGTTGATTCAGATTGACGCTGAACCACAGAAATTCGCTTATAAACCAGATAAGGTTATTCTTAACAAGTTTGATGTCTTTACGAGGATAAACGTTATTCCGGAAGATATACTGCTTGCCCAGAAGATATACGCCATATTTATGCGCAAACGGCCAATGGGCAGGGACTTCTATGACACAATCTTCCTTTTCGGCAAAACAAAACCGAACTTCAAATATCTGAAATCAAAGATGAAGGTGGATACACTGTCAGTCCTAAAAGAAAAACTCCTGGCGCGGTGTAAACACCTGGATTTTAAGGATTTAGCCAAAGATTTGGCACCGTTCCTATTCATTCCCGCTGACGCCAAAAAAGTACTCCTATTCAACGAATATATAAAAAATCTTTGGTAGGCAGGAATCTATAGTTTACTTCTCTAAGGCGGTGCGCAAGATACGGTGGGCGCGCTCTATCTCATCCAGGGGCTTGGTCTTCAGATAACTGGCGACCTCTTCAGCCAGGGAATACTCTTTACTTCTCACCGGATTGATAATGGGAAAAAGTTCGCAGACCTCAACCTCCAGGGCCTGGGCTAAATTCTTTATATTAATCAGGGAGATATTTTTCTCTCCCCGTTCCACTGCGCCGACGTAGGTATAATGTAGACCCGCTTTGGTTGCCAGCCTCTCCTGAGTTAGTCCCCTGACCTTTCTCAGTTGCCGGATTCTTTGTCCAAACTCACCCAGCGTCCTCTTATTCATCTTCCCTTCTAAAACGTCCCTGTCATTCCTGCATGTATTTAGCAGGAATCTAAATCCTTTTGTGTCATTGCGAGGAGTGTAGTATACGACGTGGCAATCTCGCTCCTCCGCATTCCTTTTAATTATAGGAGAGACCGTTTTGCCCTGTCTACAGCCTATAGGAACTATTTCCATTTGACAAAATAGTCTACGAATAGTATACAATAGTATAAAAAGAGGAGGCACTATCCTTGGCGCGTTTAGGCACAATTAATTAACTCGTTATGTATAAAAGGGTTAAACAGCAAAAAGGGCTTGCCCCGGTATGCTTGCCCCTGCGTGTAGTAAGCAGGGGTAATAAACATGGGATGGCGCTGGTGATGGCGATTATGACCGCCTTCATCCTGATGGCTCTGGTCGCCAGCCTCTTCTGGGTAATCTCATCTACACAACGCCAGGCAGAATATGCCAGAAATGCTGCCGCCGCATTAAATTTGGCGGAAGCCGGTGTTGCGGATGCCATTTACCGGCTCAACTATTGTACTGGAATAACCGCTACTGATAATTATCCTTTCTTTGGAACCTATATCCCGTTTGATTTGACCAGTGATGACACAGTTCTCATTTCTGCTCCTCTCTATGCAGGATTACCTCCACCAACAGCGGGTTTCTCTTATGTAAATCGTGGGATTCAAAGAAATTTAGGAAACGGCTATTATGTTGTAGGAATGTTGGGCGAGAATGCGGATGCTACTAGAGGAGATACTTTAATTGCAGTTGGTACTTCTAAAGGAACACGCCGTACCCTTACTGTTCCACTGCGAGGAAAGGGTGACCCCGCCAAAACACGCGATCTTGATGATCAGGGAATTTCTGAGGCATTTAATAAACATGTTATTTATGCTAATGAAGTAAGTTGGACCGCTGGCACTGTAACTGGAAATATTGTTTGTGCCAACTATGATGTTGGGACTCCAACCGACCCTGCAACTTGGCCTGTGAGCTTCATAAAAACTAAGATTGACCCAGGCGGTTTTGGAGTACCAACCCCGGTGGACCCGGGCATAGCTTTTCCTCCGACTGCCCCAACCCCCACTCAAATATTCTGCGACGACACACCCAGTACAGGTCTTTATGAACATAGTACGAGTGGTTTATACGTAGATACAGCTGGTTTTGCTACCTACTCTACACAAATTGGTTGGAATGAAGGTACTGGTGTCTATACAATAACCGCGGCTTATACCGTCCCAGCTGAAATATGGAAGTTTGAGGATAACGTTACCCCCGCCTTTAATAGCCTAAGCATTACGGGTAATAATAGTAACACTATCTATTCCGCAAAAAACATCACCGTCGGATCCGTTACTATTACTTCCAGTACTGGAACCGATACCGCTCTTTACTCAAGTGGAGATATTACCATCAATGGTGCAACAATAACTGGTGCTGTTACAGCGATTGGTAAAATCACCATAAATAGTGGGACAACAATAACCGGTATTGTTAAGACACAAGGCGACGTGGACATCGATGCGATTGCAGGAAATATAACAATCAACGGAAGTGTCGTATCTGGAGGGACCATAACGCTTAAAAATAGCAACGTCAATACGATAAATGCAGGTTCAAGTACCCTCCCTGCCGCTCTTTATGCGGAAAGCGGTATAGACATTCAAAATACGGCAACAAACTTAACCGTTACGCTTGGTCAAAATCAAAAAGCGGCTATAATGGCCTACGGTGCAGGAG
>CAZVUE010000108.1:0-2114 GCA_964630335.1 uncultured bacterium
AAATGTAATCCGGGAATTGGACCACATGCCCGATCAGGTTTTGATTGAAGCCCTGATTGCAGAAGTAAGCGGGGATTTAATAAGGGAATTCGGAGTGCAATGGCAGTACTTTGAACCGGAAGAAGGGAAATATAAAGGATTCGGGGCGGTCGGCGGAACAATTGATTCTACTATTATGAGTCAAATAGAGAGCGGGATTCCACCTGCCGGGCTCCTGATTGGCGTAGCCAAAGGCAGTTCACTACCTTTTGATGTCGGAGCCATCCTTCGCCTCTACGGTAAAAACAGTAACTTCAAAATTCTTTCCACCCCCCAGATTGTTACCACCGACAACAAAGAAGCAATAATTAAGGTAGCGGAAACCATCCCTTATTCCAAACAAATCACTTATTCTACCGATGAATCTACAATTCCAACCCAGAGTTTTGACTACCAGGATGTCGGAATCACCCTCAAAATTACACCCCATATCAGCGAGGACCGGAACGTCCGCCTGGATATTGAACAGGAAGTAACCAAATTAGTCTCTTACTTATCGACTTCATCCAGCAGTGCCACCGTTCTGGCACCTACCATCGCCAAGAGAACCGCCAAAAGCAGCGTCATTATCGCTGACCGGGCAACCTTAGCCTTAGGCGGCCTGATTCGTAACGACAGCGACGAAACAATAGAAAAGGTACCCTTTTTAGGCAGTATTCCCATTTTAGGATACCTGTTCCGGCACAAAACAAAAACCATTACCCAGACCAGCCTCTATATCTTCATAACGCCTACCGTCATCACCACCAAAGAAGAAGCCGCTACCCTCACGGAAGAGAAGAAATCTCTTCTGAAACAAGCAAAACCAGTTTCTTCAAGATGAAAATAGGTGAAATTCTTATCAATCGGGGTTACTTTACCCAAAACGACTTAGACAAAGGCCTTCACCTCCAGGAAGACCGCCCCCAGATGCTTATCGGGGAAATCCTGCGTGAAATGGGCGTGGTTGAAGAGGAAGCACTTCTCGCCGGACTTTCGGAACAGTTGGGTATCCCTTTTCAAAAGGACTTAGCCTTACATTTTGCCCAGGAACTGGGAGCCTTAATCCCTTTTGAACTATGGCATGGGTGGACCGCGATACCCATCAAAAAAGAAAATAAAATCTTTATTGTCTCTACCGACCCCCTGGATTTGCCCCGAATGGAAATAGAAAAGAAGATGCAGTCTCCGGTAGACCTATCTTTTGGTCTTTCCGATGAAATCATCAACGTTTTAACTCAGGGCTACTGGCGACCGGCCCAACAAAAACGTGAATATGAAGAACCTTCGGTCCTTTCCGAAATGCCGGTCATTGAAACCGAAGCAACCGGTGAAAACCTCCTTGACCTGGCTAACAAGGCACCGGTCATCCGTCTGGTCAACCAGATTATATTCCAGGCTCTCCAGCAAGGCGCCAGTGACATTCACCTCCAGCCCCAGAAGAATGAACTTCGCGTCCGCTACCGGATTGACGGAATTTTACACGATGTCTTCACCCTCTCGTCCACCCTCCACCCGGCGTTAATCTCCCGGGTTAAAATTCTTTCCAAACTCAATATCGCGGAACGCCGCCTTCCCCAGGATGGTCGTACCACCGTTTCTTCACAGGACCATGCTATTGACATCCGGGTGTCTATTCTACCAACCACCTGTGGTGAAGCCGCGGTTCTGCGCCTCCTTGACCCTTCCTCATTTCTCTTCTCTCTGTCAACCCTTGGCCTCTATCCGGACGAACTGGAACGATTAGAACAACTTATTTCCTCTGACCACGGTATCATCCTGCTCACCGGGCCTACCGGCAGCGGCAAAACAACTACCCTTTACGCTTCGATGCAAAAGATAAACCAACCTTCCCGGAATATGATAACCCTGGAAGACCCGATTGAGTATCAAATTCCCGGCTTGAGCCAGATTCAGGTAAATCCTGCTATCGGCTTATCGTTTGCGGCGGGCTTGCGCTCCATACTGCGTCATGACCCGGACATTCTGATGATTGGCGAAATCAGGGATAAAGAAACCGCGGATATGGCCATTCAAGCCAGCCTCACCGGACATCTGGTCTTCTCCACTCTCCATACGAACGACGCGGCCAGTGC
>CAZVUE010000108.1:2214-4376 GCA_964630335.1 uncultured bacterium
ACTGTTTTCATACCGGTTACCGGGGTCGTACCGGAATCTTTGAGTTTTTGACCATTGACGACGAAATCCGCCAGATGATTCTCCAGAAGCAACCCTCCCAGAAAATAAAGGATTACGCTTTAAAAAAAGGAATGCGCACCCTGCGTGCTTCCGGGGAAATTAAGAACAAGGAAGGTCTGACCACGTTGGAAGAGGTCCTGCGCGTCACCACTTAATCTAATATAAACGCATTAAATGTTTTAACGTAGGGGTCGGATTTATCCGACCCGAAAGACGCGGGCTTGATAAATCAAGCCCCTACTTATGCCCAGATTCCATTACCTGTGTCTGAATGAGAAGGGTAAACGTATCAAGGGAGCGATAGAGGCTCCGGATTTAAACATCTGCCGGGCATACCTGAAAAAAGAAGGGTTCTTCCCGATTAAAATTTCGGCTGGCGAGGCTACAAAAAAACCTTTATTCTACCGGTGGCAAAAAAAGAATCCCCAGGAACTTATTGGCGTTTTACGCCAGTTGGCTTCTTTAATCTCCAGTCATATTCCGGTTCTGGACGCGGTCGAAACAATCACCCCTCAAATCAAAAACCCTGCTCTTGCCCAGACATTTCTAAATCTGGCTGAGTCCCTGCGCCGGGGAAATCTTTTCTCCGAATCATTACGCCGGGAAAGCATCTTCCCGGAGACCCTGCCGGAATTGGTTGCGGTCTCAGAAGCCACCGGCACCCTGGGCTTGATTCTTTCTGAATTTGCCCGCTCCCAGGAAACCGCTCTGAGTCTGCGGCGCCGGATGGTTACCAATCTCATTTATCCTCTCTTTCTGGTCGGGGTCTCTATCCTAATACTGCTCTTTCTTTTTATGGTGGTTTTACCCAAAGTCACCTCTGTCTTTGCCGAAAGTGGGATGTCTCTTCCTACTTTTACCCGTTTCGTCCTCTCGGTTACTCATTATCTTCGCCGCTTTGGTATTCCCTTTTTAATTATCGCCGGAGGAGTCTGCATAATCTGGCGAAAAATCCAGACCACCCAGAAACGAAGAGAGTATCTCTGGCGGTTATTACGACGCTTAGCCTTTACCGCGGAACTTTCCCGTAAATATTCCCTGAGTCTCTTCGCCCGGAACTTAGCCATTTTACACAAAGGCGGCGTAAAACTAATTGAAGCACTCCGCCTGATAGAAAATATCGTCCCGGACAAGATTTTTCGCCAGGAAATCACCCGGATTGAATTTGACCTGAACAAAGGAGTTTCCCTGAGCCAGGCATTAGGCAAAAGCAGCTTCTTCCCGCCTTACCTTATCCAGATGGTGAAGGTGGGCGAAGAAACCGGCGAACTTTCGCCGATGCTGGAGAAGGTAGCCGGGGTCTATGCGGAAGAGGTGGAAACCGGTTTAGCCAGGCTGGTAACCCTTCTGGAACCAACCATGATTGTGGTAATGGGAATTTTAGTGGGTGGCATCGTAGTCTCAGTACTCCTGCCAATCTTTGAAATGTCCCGCATTATTAAGTAAATGCAAGGCTAAAGCCTTGCCCTACATTTCCTGAACATGTAGGGCAAACCTTTAGGTTTGCATCAATCTTTATGAAAGTATTGGGGATTAACGGAAGTCCCCGAGCTGGCGGCAACACCGACCTCCTGCTGGACAAGGTCTTAGCAGGTGCAGCGGCTTCAGGAGCAGTGACAGAAAAGATACTTCTGAATACCCTCAAGTTTGCTCCCTGCCAGGAATGTACCGGGATGCCGGATGACGGCATCTGTATTATTAATGATGAATTGCAGGCGGTTTACCGCAAAATCGCGCAAGCCGATGTAATAATCCTGGCCTCCCCCATATTTTTTGGAAGTCTTTCGGCCCAAACCAAAATGATGATTGACCGTTACCAGTGTTTATGGAGGGCAAAGTATCTCTTGAAATCCCCCTGTATCCCCCTTTTGCAAAGGGGGATAAGGAGGATTAGAAAGGCAGGGGTATTCATTTCCGTGGAAGCATCACACCGTCAGGATTTCTTTGCTAATGCCTCCTCAATCGTCAAAAACTTCTTTGCTACTATAAACGCCGATTATACGGAAGAGATATTAGTCAGTGGCGTGGCAGAAAAAGGAAGCATCCTTAAACACCCTGAGATTTTGCAACGGGCTTTTGACCTGGGCAAAAAAATATGTTAG
>CAZVUE010000109.1:0-4344 GCA_964630335.1 uncultured bacterium
CTGCACAGGTCTAATTTAGTCCCCACTCCTTTCTGCCTGGCCCGGTCAGCCAGCGGAAGCAGTTCGACCAGAGGCATTTTCAAAAGTGCCTCAACCTTTGGGGCTGTCTGCATCTTTTTTTATACCAATATTTTTTATTAAAATTGGGTTGCTACACCTATGGCAAACTGGTTGTCGTCGATTGAATCTTTTCCGGGCCGGTGGTTATCGTTCCAGGAATATTCGGTCTTAACCGTAACTAACTTGCTGAATTTATAACCTAAAATGAAACTGGTCCGGTCGTATTGGTCGGCGTCGCTTACGCTATTTAAAGTATTGGTAACGCCGTCATCCAGTTTGATGGTACTATACCTCAAGCCCGCGTAAATCTTTGGGGTAACACCATACACCGCCTGGATGAAATAGTACTCCCCCTTCCGGTCAGCAACGTCTGTCGCATCATCGTCAAATTCACCGTACGCTCCGGCAAATTCTGCCGGCCCCAGGGCGAGTTTGGTGTTAAACTCCCAGATATTACGCTGCCAGTCGGTCGCGCCGGTTGGTGCTGTGCTCCCTCCGGCAATCGTCATCTCTGTGTTGTTGTTATCAAGGTCGCCGGTGGTGTAATAACTGGCTGAAAGGTACACCGGTTTAACCGGTCTGCCGAAGATTTTGGCAGAGACCGCTTTACTGCTGGTATTGTCACTTCCGGTACCCGTATTACCGTTAGCCAAATCTACATAATAACCGAATACATCGGGTATAAAATTACCGTAAAGTTCTATTCCGTCGTCGTATCCGGAAACGTTGGCAGCGGAATTGCTGATAAACCGGTTCTCAACCGGGTTGTTAG
The DNA here is from genome assembly GCA_964630335.1 of uncultured bacterium. GTDB lineage: Bacteria > Ratteibacteria > UBA8468 > MWAK01 > MWAK01 > CAZVUE01. The sequence continues at coordinate 833 of CAZVUE010000109.1, forward strand.
CCCAGGTCTCCTCGCCAAAGTCTATCTTGGTCCTTCCGAGGCGAACCCGGCTCTTTTCATCTCCGGGTATAACCTGGTTTCCCTGAAGGTAGCAGTAGTCCACGCTGTTAAACGCCGCATTGTTCAGGTTAAACCGGGTCACCGCCTCTATCCTTTCCCAGGGTTTCCAGGTTAACTGAACCTTCGCGTCCGGCATTTCAAAGGACCCGTTTTCGTAAGTGGAGCCGGACCTCTCGCTGTCATAATAACCGATAAAAACCCTTCCCTTTACCGTAAGTTCCGAGCCGGAAGTAGACAGAGTCACCGGCTGTTTCGGTTTCTCTTCTTTTGATTCGACAGCGGTCTTCTCAGCCGGCTGTCCTGCCTTTACTTCTTTTGTCCCGGCTAATTCCTTTTCTAATTTCTCAATACGCTGCATAAGTTCCTGAACCTGAGCCTTCAAAACCTTTATTTCCGCTTCCGGCTCTTCAGCCCGGACATAACCCGTAGAGATTAAAACTAAACTCAAAACCACATCCAAAAACAAACTTTTCCTCCACATTGCCCCTCCTATGGGGTTGCTATATCACGTAATTTACAATGTGCTCTTTCCGCTCCAGAAGTTCCAGCGTCCTCTTCGCCACCTCTTTCAGGGAAACATTGTCCAGAATGTCAGCGATTGCGTTCCGTACATCCCGCATAATACCGTACAATCCGCAGAACGATTCGTTGGGACAATCCACGTGTGCGGTGACGCTGACACAGTTTACCGGCGCTAACGGTCCGCCGATTACCCTGATTATTTCTCCCAAACTTATCCTTTCCGGCGGTCTTGCCAGCATATAGCCTCCGCCAACCCCGCGTTTGCTTACCAGAATACCTTTATTCTTGAGATTGATAAGTATCTGCTCCAGGTATTTCGGCGGAATGTTCTCCTGTCTGGCGATATCATTGATAAGCGTTATTGGCGCGCCCTTCTCATAATTGATGGCTAACCTTATCAGCGCTTTTACCCCGTATTCCCCTTTTTTGGAAACCTTCATCCTAATTCTTTATATTCTCTATTATCAATGTAGAGTATAGCACAAAAAATTTTCCCCATCAAGTATGCCTTCTTTTTCTTTCCTTCCACTTCTTTTCGCCGAAACATTCCCGGGCGGCCGGACACCAGTCAATACAGGATGGTACCCTCTCACGATATACTAAGGTGCGACACTTCGGGCACCTCCTTCTTATCTCATCCGAAAAAATCTCCACGCTATAACCACATTTCGGACACTTATAGAGCGCCGCGGTTAGATTCTGTTGACTCCGGCCCGGGCATTGGACCTCTGTAATCATGAAAGAATTTCGGCTAAATCTTTATCCGGGGTACTGATGGATTTGATACCAAAGTTTTCTGCCAGCACCTTTAAGACATTAGGGGAAACGAAGACCGGGAGTGAAGGACCTAACCGGATGTTCGTGATACCCAGCGAAAGCAGGGTTATCAAAATAGCAACCGCCTTCTGCTCGTACCAGGAAAGGATTAAGGAAAGGGGTAAGTCATTGACCGCGCATCCAAAAGCCTTCGCCAAGCCTACCGCGATGGTAATCGCCGAATAGGCGTCATTACACTGGCCGCAATCCAGAAGCCGGGGGATGTCCCCAATCATCCCGAAGTCAAGCCGGTTGAACCGGAACTTCCCGCAGGCCAGGGTCAAAATTACGCAGTCAGAAGGAACTTTCTCCGCAAATTGGGTGTAATAGTTCCGGCCCGGTTTGGCACCGTCGCACCCGCCGATAAGGAAAAAGTGCCTGACCGCACCGGACTTCACCGCGGAAACAACCTTATCCGCAAGCCCCAGGACAGTATTATGTCCAAACCCCACCAATATCCGTTTTTCCTCCTTATCCTCACTAAATCCGCCTAACGCCAACGCCTTTCCAATCACCCGGCTGAAATCTTTTTTACCATTCCGGCTACCCACGTGTTCTATCCCGGGCCAACCCACCAGACCGGTGGTAAAGAGCCGGTCCTGATAGGACTTTTGCGGTCGCTGGAGGCAATTGGTCGTCATCAAAATTGCGCCGGGTAATTCATTGAATTCCTTCTGCTGATTCTGCCAGGCAGTCCCGTAGTGACCAACGAGGTTGGCATATTTCTTTAGTCCGGGATAACTGTGTGCCGGAAGCATTTCTCCGTGGGTATAAACGTTAACTCCTTTCCCCTGCGTCTGCTCCAGCAGATGCTCTAAATCCACCAAATCATGTCCGGAGACGATTATAGCCGGACCTTTCTTTACGCCCAATAAAACCTCAGTCGGAACCGGGTGTCCAAACCGGTTGCTGTGTGCCTTGTCCAGTAATTCCATACACTTAAGGTTCACCTTACCTAATTCCATATTTAAAGAAATGAGTTCTTCCGCGGAAAGGGTCTCATCCGCGAGACCGGCTAACCCTTTATAAAAAAAGGCGTTAACCTCCTCATCTTCATATCCCAGGATTGAAGCATGGTCAGCGTAGGCAGCCATTCCCTTCATTCCGTAAAGGAGTAATTCGCGTAGACTTCTGATATCTTCGTCAATGCGAGGGTTTGCTAAAATACCGACCGCTTCTGCCTGTTTCAGAAGTCCATCTCTGGTCCCAGCCGGAATCCAGTCGGCTGGCTCGGGAAGGTCCCCATCAAAATCTTTACCTTCCTTCTGCCGGTAAGTTTCCAAAAACTTCTTCTTCAGTCTCTCTTTGATCTGATATGCCTGCAAAACCATCTTCTCTATCTTTTCTGGGTCAAAATTGACGTTGGTAATGGTACTAAAGAGACCTTCCTTGATAAAACGGTCAACCTCCGGATCAACAACCCTTAATTCCCTGGCTAACTGACCATAGACCGCAATCCCTTTTAGGCCATGGACGATTAAATCCTGTAGATTTGCCACCTCCGGATTTTTTCCACAAACCCCGGATATCGTACAACCTTTTCCTCCCGCGGTCTGTTCACACTGCCTGCAATACATATTCATAACCCGCCTCCTGAATCTTTCAAAAGTATCTTAATGGTTATCTTTTGAAACTCTGTTGCCAATTTCTTTTCCATCTCTTTTATCCTGCGTCTTAAGACACAGGTGGACCGGTTCCGGCAGACCTTTTTCCGGAACATGCACTCGGACAACTGAATCTCGCCCTGAAACAGACTTATCAATCCACCCAGGGTAATATCCTCCGGCTTTCGTCTCAGACGAACCCCGCCATCAACCCCTTCCCGGGAATCAATCACCCCCTCTCTTATCAGTACCTGCAGTATCCGCCGTAAGAATGGCAGGGGAATTTCGTTCCTTCTGGCGATTTCGCGCGAGGATATAAACTCCTTCTGCCTTCCCGCCAGAAATAGCACCGCTCTGACCGCATAATCGGTATTCTTGGTAATCAGTTTCATAAACTAATACTATTTTAGTACAATTTTCAGTTAATGTCAAGAGGGAATATAGAGGTTGGATGCTTATTAATAAAGGTCTATAAGTATTTTAAGTCTGTCTTCAACAACCTTCAATGTC
>CAZVUE010000110.1:0-4334 GCA_964630335.1 uncultured bacterium
TTAAACTCAGCCACCGGCATAATGGCATCTTCAAAGGAGTGTTTGGCGTCTATCTTTACCTCGGATATCAGGTCCTCCATAATCGGTCCCAGGTTCCCGCAACTGTGGAGGATATAAAGGAGGTTATGGCTGTGGGCAAGATGCGCCAATTTTTTGTGCCAGGGCAGGACATAATTCCGTAAAAACTGCGGTGAGACCAGGGTGGCGGTCTTAAAGCCCATATCGTCTCCCTGGACAAAGCCCAACAGGTTATCAAGTCCGAGGACCTTCCGGTAACATCCGTAAATCAGTTCGCCCACCTTATCGGTAACCGCCTCCACCAGTTCCAGGTTGTCATAGATAAGGTACCCTAATGATTCCAAGCCAAGGAGTTCGTTGGTAAGAATTTCAAAGATTCCCTGAGAAAACGTGGCAAAAAAACCCATTCCGGAAGGTAGGTTTTTGGAGAGAAACTCAAAGGGCCAGGGGTCCACCTCTTCTAAAGATGGCCAGGGAAACTTCTCGAAGTCTTCCCGGGTGGTGATAGCACCTTTTCCTTCTTCCGCCCATTTTCTGGTTCCCCGGCTAAGGTTAGCGGTATCCTGGGCCGCCCGGCTCCGGGAAGCAAAAGAAAGCGAGGCGGAAAAACGGAAGTCCGCGGTAAGCCTGAGGTAGTCGTAGCCTAATTGGTGCCAAACCAGAATATTGTTCTGCAGAACCGCTTCCTGGTCCCGGCGTTCTTTCGCCAGAGTGGGCTCAACCCATTCCCTTACCAAAAGGTTTTCCACAAAATACCGGACAACCTCTTTATCTATGTGGAGTTCAAAGAGAGGCACCCGGGAAGGCTCTTTCTGCCTAAGGATAACCTCCTTAAACTCTTTCCAATCCGGTTGGGATTTTTCTCCGCGCATCTTCAATATTTTAGTATAATTCAGATTCATTGTAAAGATAGTCCCGTGTATCCCGTTGACAAAAATGAACCGGAAGAGGTATACTGATGAAAGAAACTTAACGATTTTGTTAAACTATATGGATAACTATCTTCTGGAAAGACTGGCTGCGGAACTAAAAATTTCTCCGTTTAATATTTTGCGGGAGAATATGGAAATCGCTTTTCTTGACAAGGTGAGCCAGAGCGCGTTAAATAGAAAACTCCTCTTTTACGGAGGAACGTCCATTCGCCTTGCTTACGGTTCCCCCCGTTTTTCTGAAGACGTTGATTTCTTAATGATTAAAAATACAAGTGAATCGGAACTTGAGAGGTTAGTAGAGAGCCTCACCTCAGAATATACCGGGCTTTTCTTAAAAGACCTCAAGATGAAGAGGAATACGCTGTTTGCTCTTCTAAACTTGACCCACCCTATTCTTAAACACCCGCTAAATGTTAAGATTGAGATTTCGCGTAAAACAAACGGGGTGAGAGCGGAATATCTTCCTTTAAAATCGCCCTGTTCCAACCTTACTCCGATTATATTAACCGCAACTCCGGAAGCACTTAAAACATTGAAAGAACAGGCGGTCAGGCAGAGAAACGACCCTAAGGACTGGTTTGACTTATGGTACCTTTCAAAATATCTGAAAGAGCCTTTTGTAGCACCGGTAAACTTCCCATTTGACACCAGGGAATTCCGGCGGGAATTAAAGAGATTTCTACCCCAAAACCGATGGCAGCTAATTGAGCAGATTCATGCCTGAGATAAATATATTTGTTGAGCGGTTAAAGACATTTCCGAAATCCTATTTTTCCCTGACCGACCTGAAAAAATTTTATCCGGGTAAAGAAGGAAATCTTCCGGTGGTTCTCAACCGGCTGGTGAAAAAAAAAACCATTATAAGATTAATGCGGGGATTTTACACCCTTAACCTTTCCTTCCTGGACCAAGAGGCTCTGGCTTGCGAAATATTAAAACCTTCTTATATCTCTTTTGAATATGCGCTTTGGCGCCATGGTATGATGAACGAGGTACCAGCCCGCATCACTCTGGCAACCACCAGACAGCCCCGGTCCTATACCTTACCCAACAGCGTCCTGGAGTATTCGCACCTTACTCCAAAACTCTTTTTCGGGTACCGGATTGAGAAAAATATTCTTCTGGCGGAGAAAGAGAAGGCTTTTCTGGACGAGGTCTACCTTATAAGCCTGAAAAAGAGAGCGTTCAACCTGAAGCGTCTTGACCTTTCCCTGCTGGACAAAAACCGTTTAAAAAAATGGAGCCTCGAATATCCGGTTTTTGTCCATCGGCTGTTAAATGTCGCGTTAAAATAACGAAGGAGCGTTTCAAATACGCGGGGGGTCTGAAAATTCGATCAGGATTTTCAGGCTGTGGGTACAGGCGGATTGCCTGATTTCCGAACGGGTTCCGGAAAACTCAAACTTGTGGACCCGTTGAACTCTCTTCGCATCCAAGCCGATATAGACCAGGCCCACCGGCTTCTCCGGGCTTCCGCCGGAAGGTCCGGCGATGCCGGTGACCGAGAGCCCTATCCTGGCACCGGTTGCCTTCCGGGCACCCCTTGCCATCGCACCGGCAACCTCCGGGCTTACCGCACCGAACTTTTTAAGCAAGGTACCGGGTACCTTTAATACTTTTTTCTTAACCTTATTGTGGTAGGCAACGATACTGCCCCGGAAGTATTCAGAACTACCCGGTATTTCCGTAATCACCGCACCCAAAATCCCGCCGGTGCAGGACTCTGCCAGCCCCAAGGTTAATTCCTTTGCCCGCAGTAAATTCCCAACCTGTTTTGCCAATATTAGAAGTTCTTCCACTTTTTCACCTTCCTACTCTCCACTGGTAGAATTATCGGATTCCTTTTCTTCTTCCTGAGACTCTTCCAGACGCTGAAGAATAAAGGTGGTTTTTTTGTCGCCACCAATCTGGACCGGCGGTTGCCCTCCCGGAACGTCGACTATGGACTTCAGGTCAGCCGGGTCAAAGCTGGTATTGACATTCTGCAAAATAAGTTCGGTCTCCAGAAAGATTGGCTCGCCGTCAGTAATAGAAAAGAGGACCCGTCCGGCAGCGGATATGCTGGCTTCCTCTGATTCAGCCTCCAGTTCCCGGGGAACCCGAGGTTCCGGAGGAACCAGAACGATTTCCGCGCAGCCATCGTTAACGGATTCTAAGCGGTATTGAACCCGGCTTGCCCTTCGGTCCGCCAATTCCACCACACCCTCCTGCCGTAACCAGGTATCTCCGATGGCAACCTCTTTTACCGGAAAGGTTGGCAGGAATGCCTGATAGAGGGGGTTGAACTGGTTGGAGGCCATGCGGGAGAAGTCTATCTTGACCGGGATACGGTCCAGACCCGGGATATAAGCAGAAAAACTCTTCAGGGCAACCTTGGCAAATTCCGCAAACACCTCCTGCATTCCTTCACTCTCAAGGATGTGTCCGGTCGGAGAGATTCGGATTCGGGTCTCTTTGCCAGCCAAGCCAACCTTCTTTCCCTGATAGGTGGCATCCCCATAGAGACACCGGAGAATTCCGTTTCCGTCCTCATCCACCCCTTCTTTTTTGTAGATAAGATGGATAACCATCTCCTGTTTCCTTTCAATCGGCCGACCGGATATCTTTATTTTCTCCCAGTCATTAATATTTAGTTGATATGCGGTTTCTTTACCGACAACGAATTTGTACCGCAGAAGATAGGTGTCGGTATGGGTATCATCCTTTCCAAAAAGGGGTATAGCAAAAAGCAGAGTAAAATATAATAAAGCAAACATCTTCTTCATGTTTTCTCCCATAAGGCATGACCATCTAAATAGAGCACGTTGACTCCGCCGGAATGGTAGATTGGGTCCCAGCCAGAATCGCCTATCGGCGGGTCCTTGAGGAGCCAGATACTGCTGGCGCCACTTTGGCCGTCAACGGTGCAATTGCCATCCAGGAACTTGTACTTAACAGTGTAGGGCACATAGTTTATCTCATCGGCTAACAGACTTGCCGGGTCGCCATCCCAGCCTGCCGGTGGCGGAATCGTGTGGATGATGTAACAGGTATGGGGAGTAGCCAGACCTGTTTCCACGCCATGGTCTTGTTCCCACTTTTTTACCGCATTCTTGCCATTGGGACAGTAATAGACCGAATTGAATGATACTGGCCAGCCCAGAATTTCATCCGGGTCCAGACCGGGCTCCAAAACAGGCCGGATAAAATTAGTCCAATTGATGTAGCAAAGATAAGGAAGCGATTCTGCCCAGCCGATATCCGGCGGTGGAATCTTTCCTTCGTTGTCCTGGGCGAAGAGCGCAAAACCAAGGTAGACCTGCTTTAAGTTATTAAGGCAACTGGTTTGTCGGGCTTTTGCCCTGGCCTGGGCGAGGGCAGGCAAAAGCAGAGCCGCCAGGATGG
>CAZVUE010000111.1:0-4297 GCA_964630335.1 uncultured bacterium
GATGTTTGTTAAACAGGTTAATCTTGGTGTTGTTGGTTGTGGTGTTATCGGTACGGACCACATAAAAGTGGCAGTGAAATCCGAACTGCTCAATGTTGTAGCGGTGGCGGATAAGTCTGAAGAAAGGACACGGGAAATCGCTCAGGAATGTGGCATTAAAAAGACTTATTCCAGCGGAGAGATGCTTTTGGATGACCCGGATGTGGAGGCCGTTGTGTTGGCACTCCCCGCCGGTATACGGACTCCTTTGGCATTGCAGGCTTTTCGTTGCGGTAAACACGTATTGCTGGAGAAACCTGCCGCAATGAATGTGGATGAAATCAAACAGATGATGAGGATGCGCGGCAAACTGGTTTGCGCCTGCTGTTCCGCGCGATACCGGTTTCTTGATTCTGCAGATTTTGTAACCGATTTTATTGCCGGCGGCGCATTAGGGGAATTACGTGTTGTACGCTGTCGGGCCACCTATTCTGCCGGGGCGCCTCCAGAGAAAGCGCCGCCTCCCTGGCGGGTAAGTAAATCTCTCAACGGCGGAGGGATTCTGGTTAACTGGGGGGTTTATGACCTGGACTATTTATTAGGAATCACCGGCTGGTCGCTGAAACCGAAATTGGTACTGGCGCAAACCTGGCCTGTTCCTCCCCAATTCCAATGCCATGTGGCGTCTGGTTCCGATGCCGAAGAGCACTTTGCAGCTATAATTCGTTGCCAGGGAGATACGGTTATTCTGTTTGAACGCGGTGAATGTGTTGCCGCTCAATCTGAAGAGGCCTGGCAGATCATCGGCACGAAAGGTTCCCTGCAGCTGAGGATGACATCCGGAAAAGGGAACAGGATAGTGTTTGATAACAGTTCAACAAAACAGGGTGTTTTTTCCGAAGTTATCTGGGAAGGAGATGAAGACACCGGACGTGCCCATACCGGTCCGGTGGAGAATTTTGCCGCTGCGATTCTTGAAAATAAACAACCGAAGACGGGTCTTGAACAAGCCCTCATTATCCAGCAGATTACTGATGCGATTTATGCGTCGGCCGAAGAAGGAAAGGCAATAGAAATCAGTAACTAAGGGAAGGCGAATAAATAAATCAAATATCAAAAATCAAAATGCAAAATGGTATATCAAAGTTCAAAAAGTTAATGTCATTCCTGTATGTAGTAAACAGGAATCTGGATTCCCGCTTACAGCACGCGGGAATGACACAATCAGGTTGTACCATTTTGGATTTTGGTATGTGATTTTGATTTTTGCACTTTGATTTTTGGATTAAATACGAAGGTGTTATGGTTAGAGTAGGTGTCATCGGGGCAGGTTTTATGGGAAGTATGCATACCCAGTGTTACGCGCTTCTTCCCGGAGTGAAGTTAGTTGGTATCGCTGATTGCCGGAAAGAGAAAGCGGTAGAACTGGCAGACAAGTTTGGATGCATTGCTTACGAGAATGCGGGCAATCTGCTAAAGAATTCCGAAGTGGATGCGGTTGATATCTGTTTGCCCACCTTTCTTCATAAAAAATGGGTGATTAAGTCCGCCAAAGTCGGCAAACACGTCCTTTGCGAAAAGCCCATCGCTTTGACGGTTAAGGATGCGGATAAGATGGTTGAGGCAGCCGATAAACACAAGGTTATCTTTATGGTTGCCCAGGTCATCCGTTTCTGGCCGGAATATGTCAGGCTGAAGGAAATTTACCAGAAGGGTGAGCTGGGAAGGCTCGTTTCCCTGCACCTCACCCGGCTTTCCCCAACGCCGACCTGGGGTTGGGAAAACTGGTTGGGGACTTCCCAGAAAAGCGGCGGCGCCTTAATTGACCTGCACATCCACGATACCGATTACCTCCAGTATCTTTTGGGACAGCCGAAGAGTCTCTACTCGGTGGGTCGTAAGGTTGACGAAGGTTACTGGCACATTATGACTTCTTTCAAATATCCGGAGATGGTGGTTACCGCAGAAGGCGGCTGGGACTTTGTGGATACTTTTCCTTTCCGGATGGCGTTTGTCGCCAATTTTGAAAAGGGCGTGGTTGAGTATAACAGTATGTACACCAAGCCTTTTGCTATCTATACTCCGGGAAAATCCGAGTTCCCTCAATTGGCCCCGGATAGCCCACATCCATCGGAAGGTGGCGGCAACATCTCCGCTTTAGGCGGGTATTACAATGAGATTAAGTACTTTGTGGAATGTGTGGAAAAAAGAGAGAAGCCTGCGGTGGTGACACCGGAAGAAGCCAGGAATTCTTTAGGCATCGCTTTGAAAGAGTTTAAATCCGCAGAAAAAGGGAAGGAAATAAGGTTATAGAAATTCTATAAAACCTTCTTCCGGTTGCAGAAAAACCCTTTAATATATTAAAATATATAATTTATGGCAACACCAATAGAGAAGTGGGTTGAGGAACAGGTACGTCTAACCCGACCGGACCGGGTTTGGTGGTGTGACGGCTCTGATGAGGAGATGCACCGGATTGTAGAGATAGGGCTGAAGGAAGAGTCCATCGGTAGCCACAAAATATTTTTTGAACTGAACCACAAGACCTTCCCCAACGCCTATCTCCACCGCAGCCATCCCACCGACGTGGCACGTACCGAAGACCTTACTTACGTCTGTCACCCGGACCGGGAGACCGCCGGTCCGAACAACAACTGGATGGAACCCTCTGAGGCAAAAGAGAGTATGCGCCGGATTTCTGAAGGGTGTATGGAGGGCCGGACGATGTACGTTTTGCCCTATATGATGGGACATCCGGCTTCCCCTTACGCCAAGACCTGTGTTCAGATAACCGATGTCTCTTACGTAGCGGTCAGTATGTATATTATGACCCGGATGGGTAAGAAAATTCTGGACAAGGTCGGTAACTCCGAAAGGTTTGTAAAGGGGTTACATTCAGTGGGTGACTTTGATCCTGACCGGCGGTTCATTATGCACTTTCCTGAAGAAAATCTGGTCTGGAGCGTGGGTTCAGGATACGGCGGAAACGCCCTTTTAGGTAAAAAATGTTTCTCCCTTAGAATCGCTTCCTGTTTGGGTCTGAAGGAAGGCTGGTTGGCTGAGCATATGCTGATTATCGGGGTTGAGAACCCCCAAGGCAAGATAACTTATATTGCGGCGGCCCTCCCTTCTGCCTGCGGCAAAACAAATTTGGCGATGTTGAAATCAACCCTGCCCGGATATCGAATCTGGACATTAGGTGATGACATCGCCTGGCTCCATATCGGTTCAGACGGCCGGCTCTATGCTTTAAATCCCGAGACCGGTTTTTTCGGTGTGGCAACGGGGACTTCTAACAGGACCAATCCCAATATGATGGCCACCCTGAAAGCCGGCACTTTTTATCCTCTCCTCTTTACCAATACCGCTCTGGATACCCAAACCAATGAACCGTGGTGGGAAGGGATGGATGGTCCGGTACCCGAAAGACTTTTAGACTGGCAGGGAAGGCCGTGGCAGAGCGATTCAAACCTTCCCGCGGCGCATCCCAACAGCCGTTTTACCATAGCGGCAAAGCAGTGCCCAACCCTATCCCCGGAATTTGATAATCCCCAGGGTGTGCCGATTTCCGCAATTATTTTTGGAGGCCGGAGGAGTAAAACGGTTCCGTTGGTTCTGGAGAGTTTTGGCTGGCAGCACGGGGTATTTTTGGGTGCCCGGATGGGGTCTGAGACGACCGCAGCCGCTATTCACCAGGTAGGGGTCTTGCGCCGGGACCCGATGGCGATGCTGCCGTTTTGTGGTTACAACATGGCCGATTATTTCCGGCACTGGCTGGAAATGGGCAAAAAGATTTCCTTTCCCCCCAAGATATTTTCGGTCAACTGGTTCCGGACCGACGATTCCGGTGCATTTTTGTGGCCCGGCTTTCGTGAGAACATCCGGGTTCTAAAGTGGATTATTGAACGCGCTGCCGGTTCTTCCTCCGGCGCCAGGGAGACACCGGTCGGGCTTGTTCCAAATTTTCAGGACCTGGACCTTTCCGGTCTTGACATTTCCGAAACCAACCTGAAGGAACTTTTGGAAGTGAATTCGGGAGAGTGGCAGACCGAACTTGCGGAGGCGGAGAATTTTCTGGAGCAGTTTGGCGACCGGCTGCCGTCCGAGATTTGGGATGAACTGAACAAATTGAAATCAAGTCTTTGAAATCCCCCTCAATCCCCCCTTTTGTAAAGGCGGGTGCACTTGCCATAGGATTGGCAAGGGGGAAGTAAAGGGGGGATTAGAAAGGTTGAAATGTTTACTCGGCGGTTCCGGAATCTCAAGATACCAAAGAAGATACTGGCAAGTAAAAAGAGGGCGGAAGAGCTCGTTCTGA
>CAZVUE010000112.1:0-4244 GCA_964630335.1 uncultured bacterium
TGTTGGTATTAATCGTTAAATATAAACGGGTTTGTCCAGGCGTGCCTGCCCTGCCGGTCAACCACTTCCGCCCGGACATATTTAATATTTTCGGTCAACTGAATTTCCGCTTCGGTTATCTCCTTCCCTTTTTCCGCATAGAAACTCAAGCCGTTGGACCGCTGGCAGATGAAATGGATTTCCTGCACCGGAGAGCATTTCAAGCCCACCTTGTTGTCTTTGAGCCGGAAATCTTCTATGATTGGACCACAGGAAGCATAATAACAACCGTACCGCAAAGATTCCATAATAGAATCCGGCGTAAGTTCTTGGGCTTTAACCATCGTCCAGCCCATAAAGATATCCCGGCCGCCGCTATGAACATCATCACTGGCTACCGCGGGCGTAACTACACCGACATCCAGAAGGTCATCCCAGTGGACCGAACTAAACCCCTTGCCGATTCTGGTACAGGTTGCATTGTAAACCTCTATTCCGATGTATCCTGCTAAAGGAAGCAACTGGTTCAGGTTATGTCCGCACCAGTAAGGATGGCCAACGATTACCTCGCCGCCCGCCTTCTTCACCAGGGCAATCCGCTCATTCGCATCCGTCGCTTCCGGAAAGTCAAAACCATGCGGGATATTCAAACATACTAAATGATACAGGTCGCCGCCCGGACAGAGGGGATGAGTCTCCATTCCGCTCAAAACCAGAAGACCTTCTGAAGAAAGAAGCGTAACGTCATTGGTCTTGAGATGGTCGGTGAACGCCAGAACGGAATATCCCTTTTCCTGATACTGGCGGAGCCGTTCTGCTACCGGGAGATTACCATCCGAGGTTGTGGTGTGGGTATGAAGATTGGCTCTGTACCACGCCCCTTCACGTTCAAAAGGGTTCACCAAACGGTTAACAATCTTCATTCTGCCCCCAAACTCCGCGTCAGGGTTGCTTCGGCGGTCAAATAATCATATCGGGCATTATAATAGTCGGTCTGAACCTGCGCCAACGCAAAATCCGCGTCCAGAACGTCGGTATTGGTAGCCATACCTTCCTGAAACCGAATCGTTTGCATGCGTAAAACCTCTTTTGCTGCCTCTATTGCCTTTTCCGCAGTTCCAATTCTAACTTGCGCGGAAAGAACCGAAAGATAAGCATTTTTGACCTCCAATCTGATACTTCGTTCCAGGCTGTCAAGTTCTGTCTCCGCCTGTTCTTTTTGACTCTGACTGGCGTTAACCTTATCTTTGACCCGGCCCCAGTTCCAGAGGTCATAGGAAACGGTTACCAGAGCCTGGTCATCGTAATTCCACCCGGAACTGAAGGCATCGTCCTGAAACTCTTCATGAACCAACAGAAGGTCAACTCTCGGATAATATCCGCTGCGGGCCACTTTTACTTCCTTCTCCATCTGCATAACATTCAGATGTGCGCTCTTCCTATCCGGACGGTCTTGAAGCGCCTGCCGGTAACAGGAGTCTATATCCGGCAACACCGGCGGCATCAGGGGGGCAACGTCAGACAAGGTCCATTCCATATCCAGCGGTCTTTCTAAAAGCCGGTTTAATCCGCTAAAACTCACTTTCAAACTATTTTCCGCGGAAACCAGATTATCCTGGCTGTGTGCCAATTCTACTTCAGCCTTTAGTTGCTCCACCTTCGGAAGCACACCCACCTTAACCCTCTTTTCCACCTCTATGAGATGGCGCTGACGATTATTAACCAGTTCCTTCGTCACCGCGACCGCTTTTTCTAAACGGAGAGCGGCGAAATAGGCTTCCTTCACCTCAAAACCCAGATCCAGGACCTCTAAGTCGTAAAAAGAACGTGCTAAGTCAACAGAAATTTTTGCTGATTCATATTGACCTTTAAGCTGGCCACCGGTATAAAGAGGCTGGGTAATACCAAAAGAGACCGTATTATAGTCCCAATCATTAACCTCAACGGAAGTTCCAGGACCACTCAGGGTTTCACCGTCCTGATAACTATAACTGCCGGAAAGGGCAAAAGAAGGGTAAAAGTAGGTACGTTGTTCCGCAGCACCGAATTCTGCTGCTTTAATCTGTTCCTCAGCCTGCCGGAGAAGCAAACTCTTACTTCTTGCTTCGTTAAGCGCCTGTTCCAGGGTTAAAGTCTCCGAGGTAATCAAAATGCTGGGAAAAAACAAAAAGCCAAGCAATATACCCCCAAAAAGACTTAGGCAACCCCTTACCCTATTCATTCGCAGGTCCCATCCCCTTTTACTTGACATAATTAGGAATTATATTATACCATATAACAAAAGTCTGTCAACTGACCGGTCAGTCATTTATATATTACATCAAAATGAGAACCGAAGCAAATAGAAAGGAACAAATAATCCGGGCCGCACGCCTGCTGTTCAGTCGGAAACGATACGACCGGGTCCTAATGGACGAAATCGCAAAAATGGCCGGATGTGCCAAAGGTACGATGTATCTCTACTTTAAAACGAAAGAGGAACTTTACCTGGAACTTCTGCTCCAGGACTCTGCACATCTCCAGCAGATTGTCAGCCACCTCTCTTCCGAGGTAAAAGAACCCTGGGAAGCAATCAAAAAAATTATCTCCGCGTTCCTGAAATTTCTGGAAAGACACCAGGCCTTTTTCATCCTCTGGCACCACGCAGACCTACACCTTTATGATAAAAAACAACGGACGTATCTCCATCAACAGCATTTAAATATGGTAAATATAATCAGTAAAGTAATCGCCAAAGGTATTAAGGAAAAAAAGATTCGGAAGGGGAACCCACATTTTTACGCTAAGACGCTTCTGGGAATGCTCTTCACTGCGGTCACTCCAGGAACAAAACTCACTCCAAAAACCACCGCCCTCCTCTTTAACCTCTTTGCCTACGGTCTTAAAAATGAGGGAGAGAAATCTGGTTTGAGAAGATTATCAGCCACCTGATAAACCGGTCCGGCACCGATAGTCAGTACAACATCACCTTCCCGAACTTTTTCCTTAAGATAGGCGACGATAGCCTCAAAAGGAGAGATAAATTGTGCTTTTTTGTTCTGAGCCGTCAACTTTGCCACCAGGTCTTCCGAGGATACGCTGCGCCGGCTCTCTTCACTGTCCCGTACAAAATAAATCTCCGGCACAATTACTTCGTCCGCTAAATTAAAGGAACGGGCAAAATCATCAAGGAAAAACCGGGTACGGCTGTATTGATGCGGCTGAAAGACTACAAATAGTCTACCCGTAGGATAGAATTGGCGCAAAGCCTTAAGGGTCGCCACAATTTCCGAAGGGTGGTGCCCGTAATCGTCAAGAACAGACGCACCGTTATAATGCCCTTTCAACTCTAAACGTCTCCGCACACCACCAAAATCCGCCAACGCGTTAATAATTACCTCGGTCTGGAGACCAATTTTGTAACAGACGGAAAATGCCGCTAAACTATTAAGGACATTATGCTGACCAGGCAGCGGAAGGGTTACCGAGCCGAGTTCCTTTTCCTGAAATAAGACCTGGAAGGAAGAACCGTCCGGCGTCAGCGTTATTTTTTTTGCCTGAAAATCCGCCTCCCCAAAACCATACGTAACGTAGGAACCATCAAAACGCCCCGCTACCTCCATCAAATTGCCGTTCTCCCGGCATAATACCGCAAAGCCATCGGAAGGCAAGAGAGATAAAAATTTTAAAAACGCCTCCTCAATTTCTGCCAGGTCATGGTAATAATCCAGATGGTCTTCTTCAATATTAGTAATTACTATCACCTGGGGCCGCAAAGAAAGGAAATTACGGTGAAATTCACAGGCTTCTGCCACCAGATATTCTCCTTTTCCCGTACCGGAATTCCCGCCCAAGGCCGAAATCTCTCCGCCAATTACAAAATTAGGCTCTTTACCGCCGGCCTTCAGAATAGAAGCTACAAGAGCGCTGGTGGTCGTTTTGCCGTGGGTACCAGCCACCGCGATACCCTGGCGGCGTTCCATCAAAGAACCAAGCGCCTGACTGTAGGTAATTATTGGAATGTTACGGCGCCTTGCCTCTAAAACTTCCGGGTTATCCGAAGGAATGGCCGCAGAAATTACTACGGTTTCCGTACTTTGAGGAATATTTTCTGATTGATGCCCCAAGGTAACCTTCGCACCCGACCGCTTCAGTTCCATAATCAGGGGGCTATCGTCTGTATCAGAACCACTAACTTCTTTTCCCTCGGAAAGAAGGATACGGGCAACACCACTGGTGCCAATACCACCAATACCGACAAAGTGTACCCGCTGGAAGTCTTCTAT
>CAZVUE010000113.1:0-2885 GCA_964630335.1 uncultured bacterium
GTCATTGCGAGCGTAGCGAAGCAATCTCGAGATTGCCACAAGCCGATAAAATCGGCTCTCGCAATGACAACTTACTTATTGCGTTTGTATTAGATTATTTTACCGCAGGGGTATCTTTAGAATCAATTTAATTTGTTTTTCCACCCCCCCTCTTGACAAAAACCTAAAGAACTGTTATAATGATATAAAACAGTATGATAGTGCGCCGCCATATAGGCGAATCGCAAAAGAAACCAAAAATGGAGGAGAAGATGGAAAAGAGGAAAAAGACAATCGAACTGGTTAAGGCGAGTTGGGAAATCTTAAGGAAGAACAAAAAATTGTTTCTACTCCCTGCTTTGTCATTGTTCGTATGTTTGGTAATATTTTCCAGTATCCCCCCAGTTCCTCTCCCCTCGGTTGCCGCGATACAGAGTGGTGTTTTGAACTCGCACATATTTATTAAGTTTTTCCTCCCGTTCTTTTTCGTGTCTTTCGTTACAATTTTTTTAAACGCCACCTTCATCTGGTGTGTTATAAACTTTTTAGAAAATGGTACCGTTCCGGGTTTTAGGGAGGGATTTAAAATCGTTTCCGACCGTATCGCTCCCCTTTTTATTTGTACATTGTTGGGTCCGGTAGGAGCTGTAATCTTCGGAGGTATTCTACCTCATTTGCGCGCCACCAAACTGGTAATAATTCTCATTCTTCTTCTGGTATGGTTTTTCACATGTATATTTATATGGTGCTTTACCTCATTTTTTGTTGTGCCGGTTCTTGTGTACGAAAAAACAAGGTTAGCCAGAACTATAGCAAGGGCTTTTTACCTTTTACGGAAAATGTTGAGACCAGTGGTTAGTTTATACGCATGGTACTTCCTTACGCTCTTTCTTTTCCCTCTAATTGGTCAGGAAATTCGGGCAGTTACCTCTGTATTCTTTCCCGATTTCAAAGTTGATGCCCTTCTTTTACAAATTGTTTTCGAATGGTGTACGGTTATGTACAGTTTAATTTTTACCAGTTTAGCAATGACCTATACTGCGGTTTTATACAGTTATGCTATTACCGATATGTTGCCCAGTGAATTTCCGCAAGATACAGCCATTTCTTAGGAAAAGATAATGATTGAATTACAACTTAGTTCTGAACGGGGCATATCTTTATATCGCCAACTCTTTGACCAGATAAAGTTAGGGATTCTGACAAAGAGGATTCAGCCGGGAGAGCAATTACCTTCAGTAAGGGAGATGTCTAAAACTTTAAACATAAATCCTCTCACCGTGGCTAAAGCCTATCTGGAATTAGAGCATCAGGGATTTGTAACGACCCGCTGGGGAAAGGGGACCTTCGTTTCCGAGCGGCCCCCGTTGTTAAAAGAGGAAGAGGAAACCCGTCTGAATGAACTCATAGACCGGTTCATCACGGAAGTCGCACCGCTAATGGACAATCCTAAAACCTTACCTGGACTTATTAGAGAGAGATTAAAAAGAGGCTGAAAAGATAGGATACGAGGATTACCGTATAACCTGGTTTAAACAAAGGGCCTGCGAAAGTGATATAAGAGCCTTTCACTCTTTTCTCCCTAACTTTTTTTGGCAAAGATGGAGTTTTTGTGTTATAATTCTTTTTCGGAGGTTACCATGCCGCAAACAATTCACGTAATTTATGAAAATGGCGTTTTCAGACCAATAGAAAGAGTCAATTTTCCTGAACACCAAGAGGTTGAAATTGTTATTAAAGAAGATATTCCTACTAATCTTATAACCGTTTTGGCTGAAAAAGCGGGAAGTTTTAATTTTCTCTCTGCCTCCGGAGAAGATATATACACTATTAATGATGGAGAGCCAATCTAAAACATTATTACGGCGTGGGGATATTGTTCTGGTACCTTTTCCATTTACTGACTTATCAGTTCAGAAAACCCGACCTGCGGTTGTAATTTCCGTAAAAAACGATATTGATGTCACCGTAGCCTTTATTTCTTCAATTATTCCCCACAAACCTGACGAATTTGATTTGGTGTTATGGGAATCCCATCCCGACTTTTTTCTAACAGGATTAAAAAAATCATCGGTGTTTAAAATGAGTAAGGTCGTTACCGTAGAAAGGTCTAAAATATTACGGAAACTTGGTGGGATTTCACCTTCGATTCAAAAAGAAATTGATATTAAATTTAAACTTGCTTTTGGTTTGAAGTAATTCAGTAATTTAGGCAAAAAATGTTGAGGGGTTACATATGTGTACGGATGAGGGTTCGGGACTTTTCAGTCTGAAGGGTAAGAATGCGGTTATTACCGGCGGCGCCGGAGTTCTGGGTTCGGAGATGGCAAAGGGCCTGGGTAAGGCTGGTGCCCGGGTTGCTGTCTGTGACCTGAAGAACGCCGAAGAGACCGCGGAAAGGCTTAAAAAAGCCGGGATAGAAGTTAAAGGTTACTTTATTAACGTCCTGGACAAGACCGAAATTGAGAAGTGCCACGAAAAGGTAATGAACGACTTCAGCCGGATTGATATCCTGGTCAACGCCGCGGGCGGGAATATGAAAGAGGCGACCACCTCCAGAGAACTCCCTTTTTTCGACCTGAACTTAGATGCGCTTCAGAAGGTGGTGGCTCTAAACCTCTTCGGCGGCGCCATCCTTCCGGCCCAGGTCTTTGGCAAATCCATGGCAAAGAATCCGGGAGGCGGCTCCATTATCAATATCTCCTCTATGAACGCTTTTCGGCCCTTGACCAGAATTCCCGGTTATTCTGCCGCCAAGGCTGCGGTCAGTAACTTTACCCAGTGGTTAGCGGTGCACTTCGCGATGGAATATAACAAGAACCTCAGGGTAAACGCCATCGCACCCGGTTTCTTTTTAACCGACCAGAACCGGTATCTTTTGACCGACGAAAAGGGTAATCTCACCG
>CAZVUE010000113.1:2985-4194 GCA_964630335.1 uncultured bacterium
TTGATTTTATCCCGATTCTTACGCTCTTTTGCGATGACCCGTATGCGGAACTGATGGAAAACGTGGAGGAAATCAAGGTTATCGGTGAAGAAAGCCTTTCGGGAATAAAGACAGTCCACCTGCTATTTATTCAGACCGATGGGAATATTGACCTCTGGGTGGATAATGAGAATTACTTAATCCAAAAAGTACGACTGGATATCTCCCAGATGATGAAGGCACAAGGGGAACTCTCCAGCGATGAGATGACGATGGTCGGCGAGGTAGTCAGCGAGAACATACGGTTAGATAAACGAATTCCGAAAGAGGTTTTTGTCTTTACTCCGCCGAAAGGCGCGGAAAAAGAAGAGGGGTCCGGCTACCAGGATGACATTCCGATATTAGAGGGTGGTGGTAGTTGCAACCGGATTTAACTCAAAAACGTAGGGCAACCCTTTAGGGTTGCAATCCAAAGGTGAAGGAGGTTGTTGTGTCTACTCAACAAAGAACGGATATCGGTCTGTACGGAATGGGTACAATGGGTCGAAATCTGGCTCTGAATATAGAAAGTAAAGGATATACGGTGGTGGTCTACAACATTACCGATCCGGAAACCAGAGCCTTCGTAGAAGGCCCAGGTAAAGGAAAGAAGATTATCCCTACCTATAATTTGAAGGATTTTGTAGCCAATCTGAAATTCCCCCGAAAGATTATGCTCATGGTGACTGCGGGTGCACCGGTGGATAGTTGTATCCAGCAACTGGAACCGTTTTTAGATAAAGGAGACTTAATTATTGACGGCGGCAACTCCTTCTTTAAAGATACGATTCGCAGAAACACCAGCTTGACCGAAAAAGGCATCCTCTTTATCGGTACCGGTGTCTCCGGCGGCGAGGAAGGCGCTTTGAAAGGTCCCGCCATTATGCCGGGCGGCCAGTCCGAAGCATACCGTCTGGTAGAGCAGATTTTCAAGGATATTTCTGCCAAAGCCTCTGATGGCACTCCCTGTGTCGCCTACATCGGTCCGGATGGTGCGGGCCATTTCGTCAAGATGGTCCACAACGGCATTGAGTACGGTGACATGGAACTGATTGGTGAGTGCGCCTGGTTTTTCAAGAACGGTTTAGGCCTTTCTTCCGTGGAGATTGCAGATATTATGGCGGAATGGAACGAACAGAATGATATTCTGCGTTCCTACCTTATTGAAATAACCGCAGCCAGTATGCGGGA
>CAZVUE010000114.1:0-4192 GCA_964630335.1 uncultured bacterium
TGCAGGGTCAAGACCCTTGTAAAATCAAGGAATTTTTAATTTGGGCAACGGCTTAATCGTTAAACCACGCACCAAACCCGGTTGGTCTCTGACAACCAATGCCGCGAATACCTTCCAGAGGAAATTTCACTGCTTTAACCGCCATTTCTGCGTGTTCTGCGGTATTTACCATAGGAATTACTAATCCCATTACGCCCGTTTCTAATACCTGTTTGATTACTACAAAATCATTCCATGGGACCCGGGCCATTGGTAAAACATCTGTTCCAGACATTGCCTGAGCCATTGTCTGGACAGACTCTATTCCAATAATACCGTGTTCCATATCCATCACAAGCCAATCAAATCCACTTTGAGCCATTACTTCTGCAACAGTTGGATGCGCAATGCTCAAGAAACTTCCCACCGTTGCTTTCCCTGCTTTCAATTCTTTCTTAACTTTGTTCTCCTTCATTTTATTCTCCCGTAAGTCTTAAGACGCTACCATGCCGTCCATCCTCCGTCGACAGCAATAATCTGACCGGTAACATAACTTGCCGCCTCACTGGCAAGGAATACTACAACTCCTTTCAGGTCATTGTCTCCACCTGTTCTTCCAAGCGGAGTCCGTTTAACTATCTTCTCCAGGACATGGCCCGGAAGGATGTCCCTATTCTGGTCAGTAACAAATGTTGCCGGACAAATACAGTTCACCCTTACGTTGAATCTACCCCAGTTTGCAGCCAGGTCGCGGGTTAAGTTAACCACTGCCCCTTTACTCGCCGTGTATGCAGGAAACTCAAAGAGAATGTCGGTATCATCTACATAAAGCGTCCTGTCTACACCCACGAGACCATAGATTGAAGATATATTGATTATGCTCCCCTTTTTTTGCTGCCGCATAATTTTACCCACCGCGCCGGCACATAGAAAAACCCCGGTAATATTCACTGCCATAATCTTCTCCCACGTTTCCAGACTCTTGGGAGAAACCTCATGGACATCATTTATGCCAGCGTTGTTGACGAGAATATCTATGTGGCCAAACTCCTTATGTGCTTGATTTACCGCACAAATAACTTTTTCCCGGGATGTAACATCCATTTCAAGGGGAAGGACTCTTCCGCCTATTTTTGTCAGCTTCTCCGCTGCCCTTTCGCATAACTCCAACCTCCGCGCGCAAATAACAAGGTCAGCTCCAGCCTCCGCAAGAGCGGTGGCCATCTGATAACCAAGCCCGACAGAGCCGCCGGTCACAAAAGCAACCTTGCCGGAAAGACTGAATAATTCTTTGACGTTCATATGATATCCCTCTCAAGGGTGAATCATTACGCTTCACAGAGAAGCATGTTTTTAGAATCGGAATCGCCTATATATCTTTGCAGTTCCCTGCACATAATTTTAACCGAATTTGTATAGGCGTCATATGTCGTACCTGCCATATGCGGCGTTAACGTTACATTATCCAAGGTCAGAATCCAGTCGTCTGGCATGGGAGGCTCTCTGTAAAATACGTCAAGTGCAGCGCCGGATATCCAGTGTTGTTCGAGTGCTTCCCGCAAGGCATCTTCCTCCACGATTTCAGCCCTGGCGGTATTAATGAGGTACGAAGTGGGCTTCATCAAACGCAACTCCTCCCGGCCAATAAGTCCATTGGTTTCTTTGGTTAATTTCGCATGGATTGTTACAAAGTCCGACTTAGACAGAAGCGATTTGAGGTCGCAAAATTCCACATTGAATGGGTTATCACCCTGCGCAGATCCAATATATGGGTCATATCCCATGATTTTCATTTCAAACCCTGAAAGTTTTCTTGCCACAAGACTTCCAATACAGCCGTAACCGATAATTCCTACCGTTCTATTATACAGTTCCGGCATATTACTCCAGTTATAAAAATCCTTTCTCCATTTACCACACTTGAGAGCCGCATGGGCCCGACCTATATTCCGTGCTTCAGCGATAATAAGTCCTACCGTAAAGTCTGAAACGGCATGGGCATTGTGGCCCGGGGTATTAAGAATAGTAATTCCTCTATTTGTTGCTTCTTTCACGGCTATATTTTTCACTCCACCACGCAGTACACCAATTATTTTTAACCGGGGACACTGCGAAATCATTCTATGGTTTATCGGACAAAAATGAGTAACAAGTACCTCCGCATCTCTTGTGCTGGTAATAATCTCATCGGGTAGAGTCACCGCGTCTGGCCCTGCTGTTTCAATTTTGAGATTATAAGCTTGAAGTTCATCGTACCCGGATAAAGGCCAGTTGATGGATTGGACCTCTATACCAAGATTTTTAAGGCTTGACAACCCCTCCGCAATCATCTGAGTAGTTACATATAAGTCCCCAATCCCTATAAGCTTCATCGTCCTACCTCATAAGCATACCGCCTGAAATATCTATGGTAGCACCGGTAATATATCCTGCCCGCTCCGATACAAGAAATACAGCCACACCGGCAATCTCTTCGGGTTTGGCTATACGGCCTATTGGAATGCGTTCTTCATAATAAGCCCTCTTTTTCTTAAGTATTGTTTCTGTACTCGGTGTTTCAACCATCCCGGGAGCAAGGCCTATTACATTAATCCTATGTCTTGCGGTTTCACGAGCAATAGACATTGTAAGACCAACGACACCCGCCTTGGCCGCTGCGTAGTGCGCGTGGCCTGTGGTTGCACCTCGAAATGCCGCCTGAGAAGTCATATTAAGTATCTTTCCATTGATTCTCTTGTCAATAAAGTGACGGACGGCCTCACGGCAAAGCAAAAAGTATGAAGAAAGATTGATATCGATACAACGTCGCCAATCTTCATCACTGATATCTTTGAACCAGGCCTGGGGCCACCACTGGTGAGAATTCACCAGAATATCTACTTTGCTCCTTAGCTCTATTGTCTGATGGAATAGTGAATGCACTTGGTCGTAACTTGTAACATCGGCCCGGATAAATTTTAAACGGCCTTGACCGAAAGTCTTGCACAACTCGGCCTCGAGTAACCTTCCTCTCTCTTCGTCAATATCCGCAATAACAACATCTGAGCGCTCTTTAAGAAACTCTACGGCGATACACTGTCCGATCCCTCTTGCACCTCCCGAAATTATTACTGACTTTCCTTTCAAAAAAAGTTCCACTATGTAACCTCCGACATTATCGGTTAATAGTCAAATTTTTTATAGTTTAATGAGCAAAGAGGTTCCATATCGGCTCCATTTTTTCCACGCTGGCCTTAAAAAGTAAATATTTCTTTTGGTAGTAGGCCTTCATATCCTTCCGGGGTTTAAATGATTTTTTTTGAACAACGCTTTTGCTAACAGCATCGGCGAAGTTTTTATACAGGCCGACGCCCACCGCACCACAGAGCATACAACCTTTTGTGCCGATTTCGCGGTCTGTACTGACTTCCAAGGTAACACCCAGCACATCACAGAGTATCTGTGTCCAGACTGGACTTTTGGACAAACCCCCTGCTAAGCGGGTCGCTGACACAGGGGTTCCTACCACACTTCGAAGCTGGTCAACATGCATCTTGTGCGAAAACGCTATTCCTTCGTATACAGCACGAAGCATATCTTTTCGGCTGGACCAACCCTTTACCCCTAAAAAAGCTGCGCTCGCGTCTGTTCGTCTATCGGAACCATAAAGAAAGGGGTGAAAAGTAATCCCGCACTCTTCGGCACGACAGGATTTAACCATATGGTCACAATACTCATAGATAGATTTACCCCTCCTTTTAGAAAACTTCATTTCTAATGGAAGTAATTGCTCGATAAACCAAGAGAGGTTGGAAGCCGAGGTCGCGCTTGCCTCAAGTGCCAAATAGGTACCGGGGACAGGATAAAGAGATACTCCGAAAATATCTCTGATTCCAATAATTTCCTCCGTCAGAATTTCGTTAATGCTCCATGTTCCGGTAATAATGCACATTTCCCCCGGATGCACCGTTCCCGTTCCTAAGGCGCAGGCATCTATATCTGCAAGACCGGCGATAACCGGTGTGCCATCCGATAATCCTGTGGCTACGCTTGCCTCTTTGTTTATCCGACCGCAAACTTCAGTGCTCTCTACCAAAGGTGGCAAGACCTTTATAACCTCTCCGATGCCCAATATGCCGAGTAATTCTCTGGAATATGACCGATTCTGCAGATCAATCAGCCCTACCTTGCTCATTTCGGAATAATCCGAGGTTATCTCCCCCGTCAATTTATA
>CAZVUE010000115.1:0-1473 GCA_964630335.1 uncultured bacterium
ACTTCCTGACCTCTCAATGCTGCCATCATTCCGAATTTGCCTTCGGAAACAAGTTCCGCAGCCTTTACGCCTACCCGAAGGCCCAAAATTCGGTCAAATAAGGTTGGTGCACCGCCCCTTTGCATATGACCAATAACCGAAATCCGGGTTTCAATCCCGGTTTCTTTCTCAATATAATTGGCAATCTGCTCGCCTACCCCTCGTTTCTTCAGAATAACGTGACCGAAGGAGTCCTTTTCACCGGCAGACTTTTCTGCTTCCCCGGTGAACTCAGTGCCTTCTGAGATGACTACCAGAGCAAATTTCTTCCGCTGGTAAACACCTTTGAGATGATTAAGCATTGCGGACAGATCAGGTTTGAATTCGGGCAGAAGAACCCAGTCGGCGCCGGAGCCTAAAGCGGTGAAGAGAGCGACCCAGCCGGCGTGCCTGCCCATCACTTCCAGTACCATTATCCGGCGGTGACTCTGTCCGGTGTCGGATAACGCCCTACACGCCTCAATGGCTCGGGTAACCGAGGTATCAAAACCAAAGGTATAATCGGTTGCCGAGAGGTCGTTATCCATCGTTTTAGGTACAGCCACAACTTTACAGCCGCGCTGATGAAGTTTGTGTGCCACGCCTAAGGTGTCTTCGCCGCCCATTGCCACCAGGGCGCCAATACCGGCCTGACGGATTGTCTCCTCCACTTTTTCCGGCCCGCCTTCTTTCTTGAAAGGGTTATAACGGCTGGTACCTAAGATAGTACCGCCCCGGTCAACGATATTTTCCACTTCTGTTAAGCCTAAGGGGATGTAATTCCCGTCAGAAATCCCTTTCCATCCCTCCAGAAAACCCAGGCATTCATAGCCAAAATCAAGTGCGCGGTATACACAACCGCGAATGGCCGGATTTAAACCCGGGCAATCACCACCACCAGTCAGAATTCCAATTTTCATTTGGCCTCCTTTCGAATGTTCTACAGTATGTGTCATTCCCGCAAGGGTTTAGCGGGAATCCAATCAAAATACTATCAATGGATTCCTGCTTACTATCCGCAGGAATGACAAGTCAGTGATTTTTGGATTTTTTAGTCAGTCTTAAAATGCGAAGTGCCAGCAACGCAGCGTTCTTCGGACCCTGTTTGCCCAATCCCATAGCAGCCACCGGTACGCCGCCAGGCATCTGGAGAATCGCTAACAGGGCGTCGATACCGGTTAAGGGACCGGTTGGAATCGGGACTCCGATAACCGGCAGGTCGGTGTGGCTGGCAATAAAACCGGGCAGGGCAGCCGAAAGACCAGCCGCCACAATGATTATTTTTATGCCGTTACCAGCTGCTTTTTGGGCGAATGCCGCGGTCTCTTTTGGATTACGATGTGCGGAGAGGACCTTAACCTGATAAGAGACGCGTTTTTTCTTTAGAATCTCTTCTACCGGGACAATAAAAGACAGGTCAGATTCACTTCCCACTACGATTGCTACCTCAGTCAT
>CAZVUE010000115.1:1573-4067 GCA_964630335.1 uncultured bacterium
CACCGCTACTATTCAAGACGGTTTATTGCTTCTCTAATTCTGTCTGCACTTAATGTTACCGAAAAGCGGATAAAGCCTTCCCCGTCCGGTCCGAATCCAATGCCCGGTGTGGTCAAAATGCCGAATTTTTCCAGCAGGGATGAAGAGAAGTCAGCCGACTTGTTTCCTTCAGGGATTTTGAGCCAGAGGTAGAAAGTACCGCCGGGAGTCTGGGTTGAGAATCCGCATCCGTTTAACCCGTTAACCAGAATCTGTATCCTTTTATGGTACATCTGGCGCAAGCCTTCCGTGAATCCTTCCGGTGCGGAGAGGGCCGCGATTCCGGCCGCCTGAATCGCATCAAAGACACCGGAATCCAGGTTCTCTTTGACCGCGGACAAACCGGAAATTAGATTTTCGTTGCCGCAGGCAAACCCTAAGCGCCAGCCGGTCATATTAAAGGTTTTGGAGAAAGAATGGAATTCTATACCTACTTCTTTTCCTCCCGGAAACTGGAAGAGGCTTTTTGGTTTTTCCTGGTAGTAGATTTCAGAATAGGCAGCGTCTGCGGCTAAGATTATTCCGTACTTCTCCGCAAATCCTATCGCGTCTTTCCAGAAACTGTCCGGAGCTACCGCCCCGGTAGGGTTGTTGGGATAATTCAGGAAAATAATTTTGGCTTTGTTGCCGATAGACGCCGGGATACTGCTGAGGTCAGGAAGAAAGCCGTTGTCTTTTTTAAGCGGTAACAGGTAAGGCATTCCCCCAGATAGGATGGTGGCATTGGCATAAACCGGATAGCCTGGTTCCGGCGTAAGGGCCATATCTTCCGGGTTGAGAAAGGCAAAGGGAAGGTGCCCGATACCTTCCTTGGATCCTAACAATGCTACGATTTCTTTTTCCGGATTGAGGTCTATGATACCAAACCGCTTCTGGAACCATTCCGCTATTGCCTGACGGAAGAGCATCTTCCCGCGTCCTAAAGGATAACGGTGATATTCCGGGTTGAAGATGGCTTTAGCCATAGCGGAGATTACAAATTCCGGCGTGGGTGTATCCGGGTCACCGATTCCGAAGTCAATAATATCCACACCCGCGGATTTTAGGTGTGCCTTTTTGCGGTCAATCTCCACGAAAAGGTAAGGAGGCAATTTCTGTAACCTTTTGTTGGTTTCTACTACCATTTTATTCGCAAGGCTAAATCTTGCCCTACGTCCGTCCAATGCCAATGTAGGGCAAACCTTTAGGTTTGCATGATGTTAAATTCAACAGGGCGCTCATTGTATAGAAGCCGGCTTTTTGCTGGGAAACAAATAGGGCGGCTTTCAGAGCACCGCGGGCAAAAGCCTGCCGGGAGCCGGCTTTATGAGTCAATTCCAAACGTTCGCCCGTGGTTCCAAAAATTATGGTGTGTTCACCGACCACGTCGCCGGTCCGGATAGCGTGGATACCAATTTCCGAACTTTTACGGGGTCCGGGTCGTCCGTGCCTTCCGTAGACTGCGGCTTCGTCCAAATTCTGTTTTCGTGTTGTTGTGATAATCTCCGCCAATCTCAAAGCGGTACCGCTGGGTGCGTCCGCTTTCTGGTTATGGTGGGTTTCCACAATCTCCACTTCGTAGTCCGGAAGGTACCTGGCAGTCTCCTCTGTCAGGTGGAAGAGAAGATTTACCCCTAAACTCATATTGGGTGAAAGGAGAATCGGTATTTTCTCACCAGCGGTTTTAATTTCTGATAGTTCTTGTTGTCTAAACCCGGTTGTTCCGATGACGATACCCTTGCGGAGTTTCAGGCAGGACTTAAGGTTCTGGAGCGTTCCGGACGGCGTGGTAAAGTCAATTAAAACATCGCCTGCTTGCAGTGTTTTGTCAACATCGGACGATACGGGTATACCCGGGACGGATTCCTGGTTCAGATTGGGATGGTCCGGCCTTTCTACCGCACCCACCAGAGCAATTTGTGGGAATTCAATAAGAGTATTTATAATTGTCTGTCCCATCCGTCCCGCCACACCTGCCACCACTATCTTAACCATAGTTTATATTATATGGGAAACTTGCTTTTTCGTCAATGTGTTGGTTAAAATATAAGGGGTCAACTTCTAAAGATGGAGTATAGATTCCTGCTTACTATCCGCAGGAATGACAAATTACTTATGGGAAAAGAAGAACTGATACGACAATTGGACGGATTTGATGTTAGCCAGCGGCATTCAGCCTTGCAAATCCTAAAAGCAATGTCTGACCGGGGAGAGATTCCGGTACAACCGAACCGGGGCTGGCTTAATCTCCATGGCCACACCTTCTTTTCGTTCAGTGCTTACGGATTTTCGCCGTCGCATTTCCTGTGGGAAGCATTCTGCCGGGGACTGGATATGGCCGGGATTGTGGATTTTGACGTTCTGGATGGTCTGGAGGAGACGTTTACATCCGCAGAGATTTTGGGTATCAAGACCGAAGTGGGTTTTGAGACCCGGGTCTTCATCAGGGAGTATGCGGATAAGGTTATTAACTCGC
>CAZVUE010000116.1:0-4057 GCA_964630335.1 uncultured bacterium
CTCTTTTGTCTCCCAACCAGCCTAAGGCTCTGGCGCAACTACCCCTGACATCCTCTTCTGGGTCAGAGAGGTTAGAAACCAAGGCTTCAAAGACACCTTCTCCGCCAATATCAGCAAGGCTTGAGGCGGATTGGGCTCTAACATAGGGGTCATCGGAAGTATCGCTTAGAACATTGGTTAAAGAAGAAACGGCTTTTGGATCATTAATCTTTACGATTATTTCCCCAATCATTTTTCTGAAAGTCGCATCTTTCTCTTTATTCTGGAAAAACGGAGTTAGGTAATCGGTAACATTTTGCCCGTAATCCTCACCCAAAAGTTGAGCGCATTTACAAAGATCTTGCCAGCCTTCCTCCTGGTTGAACGCTTCTTCCATATTCGTAAGGAGGTCTTCGGCCAAGAGAGGCTGGTAGGTAAGAGTGGCATTCCCAGAGACTTTAACACTATCAGCCATCAAGGAACCGGAAACTTTCCCGTTACCGCTTACCTTGATGGAACCAGCAGCAGAAAAGAGAGCAGTGAGGTTAAGGTTTCCTTCCAGGCTAATATCCTTGTAACTAATAAAAGAAATTTCGCTGCCCTCAGTATTTGTCGCAGAGGCAATCTTGATATCTCCGGTGGCAACTATAGTTCCAACACCGGAAAGATTTCCATCAACCTTTACATCCCCACCAACGTAGATAATCTGGTTAATCTCTCCAGAAATCTTGTGGGTACCTGTGGGCATAACTACCTGGTCTGCAAGGTTATAGAAGTAGGAGGGGTCAGGCAGAACAGGCAAAGATAGCGAGGCTACTTCCTCTTGGGTGGTGCCGGTAATGGTGCTATTGCCTTTACCAGAGATAGTACCAACCGCAGACAGGTCCCCAGTAATGGCTGGGTTGCCGGAAAGAGTAATACTGGAATTAGAGAACAGATTGCCGGTAAGGTTGGCATTACCGGTAATAGAGATATTATTGCCAGAGATTAAATAGGTGTAGGCAGGAGAATAGATGTCTACAGGCTGAAATTTACTCTCTTGGGCAAAGGCAGGAAGAGAAAAGAGAAAAACGAATAGATAGAAAAACAATGTTTTCTTTTTCATCTTAATTTTGTTGGTTGCCTTTCTCGCTGCTCTGTTTTAAAACGGACAGTAACTGTTGGGGTACCGCATTCAGAGTGAAGACAAGATGGGATATGGGACTTAACAATGTACCGCAAACCCGGCTTAAAACCGCTTTCCGGTCAGGCAGTTTTGCTAAGTCCGCCAGTTGTTCTGCCGAAATCGGTACCTGTTTCTGATATCCGCCCCGGAAATCAAGTTTTCCCTCCTTATCCTTGGTGAAATTGAAAATAGATTTGATTAGCGGTAACTCGTCTCCTTCGGAAAAAGAGATAATGCCGGTCGGTCCGGAGATGAGGTCTTCTGCTCCGGTTAAATTAAGTCCCTCTAAGGCCCGGGAAAAGAGGGTGTTTTTTATCACTTTGAACCTTCCGCCGGCCTTTTTGACCTCTCTCCGGAACTCGGTGACTTCGGGAACGGTTATCCGCGAAAATCCAACAAAGATGACAAATTCAGTCTTGCTTAATCCTTCCCGCCATTTTTCTACCGCAGCAGATTTATCCGCTCTCATTTTTTTCAATCACTTCTAATCTGGAAACTTGGTCCCATGGTGGTGGTAAGGTGAATGCTTTTGATGAACTGTCCTTTTACGGCCGGCGGCTGGCTGGCAACAATGGCGCTCAAGGCCGCCTTCAGGTTTTCCTGAAGCGCCTCTTTCGAAAAGGAGACCTTGCCGATTGGCAGATGGAGGTTGCCGCCTTTATCCATACGAAATTCCACCCTGCCCGCCTTCAATTCTTTAACCGTCTGCCCTACCGTGGTTGTAACCGTTCCGTTCTTCGGACTGGGCATCAGGCCCCGGGGACCCAGAACCTTGCCCAACTTCGCTACGTCTTTCAGGTGTTTCGGAGTGGTTATCGCCACGTCAAACCCGGTCCAGCCTTCAGAAATCTTGGTAATGTATTCCGCTAACCCCACAAAGTCAGCACCCGCAGACTTTGCTTCTTCCGCTTCGGTTTCGTCCACCAGCGCCAGGACCGTTGCTTTCTTACCGGTTCCGTGCGGTAGCACCGCGGTTCCCCGGACGGTCTGTTCACCTTTGGAGGTATCCACGCCTAAATGGCAAGCCAGTTCTACCGTTTCATCAAACTTTACCCGTTTCACCCCAGCCAAAAAGTCAAGGGCTTCCTGCGGAGAGTAGACTTTTGTAGACTCAATCTTCTGGCTGTTTTCGCGATAACGTTTAGACCTCTTTCTCATTCTTTCACCTCAATACCCATACTCCGGGCGGTCCCTTCAATTATCCTGACCGCGGATTCTAAATTATTCGCATTCAAATCGACTAATTTCGTCCTGGCAATCTCTAAAACCTGCGCCTTGGTTACACTACCTATGGTCTCCTTGCCGGTCTGCCCGCTTCCTTTGGCTAAACCGGCCGCTTTTTTCAGAAGGTCTGAAGCCGGAGGCGTCTTAATCTTATAGGTAAAGGAACGGTCTTCGTAGATAGTGATTACCGCCGGGAAGATTGTTCCTTCCTTGCCCTTGGTGGCTTCGTTAAATGATTTGCAGAATTCCATAATGTTGACTCCGTGCGGGCCAAGGGCGGTTCCCACCGGAGGGGCCGGGGTCGCCTGACCCGCCGGCAACTGCAACTTCACCATCGTCTTAACTTTTTTCTTTATTGCCATAGGGTTGCCATAGATTACACCTTTTCTACCTGCCACATATCCAGTTCGACCAAGGTGGAACGGCCGAAGATGGAGACACTGACCTTAACCTTCTCTTTTTCGGTATTGACCTCTTCCACGATGCCGGGAAAGTTGGCAAAAGGTCCGTCCCGGATTTCCACCCGGTCTCCTTTGATAAACTCAAACCGTGGGGCCGGTTTATCTTTCCGTTCTTCTATCAAGGAAAGGATATTGGCGATTTCCTCTTCGGAAAGAGAGGTTGGCTGGGTGCCGCTGCCTAATATATTCAGGATACCGGGGATGTTCTTAACCAGAGGGCAAATCTCCTCGACGGATTCTGTTTCCAAAAGGATGTATCCGGGCATCAAATACTGGAATTTAGACTGTTTTTCTCCTTCGGTCATCGTGGTCACCTGTTCCATCGGTAGAAGAATTCGCTTGATTACCTCCGGGAACTCCGCTTGGAGATTTTCTAAGTGGGACTTCACCTTTTTTTCTTGTCCCCGTCTGACGTGAAGAACAAACCAGTTGGCCATGTAAACAAAGACTATTTTAGAATCAACTGAATTAATTTAGAACACAGGGCATCTACAATCTCGGCAAATAAAGCCAGAATAAGAACCAGGATCAAAACGAAGATGGTCAGTTGGCGAAGAGTTAAGGGTGGTGGCCAGGTTATCTTTTTGAACTCTAATCTAACCCCTTCCAGATATCCTTTAAGCCATTCAGCTGTTTTCACTGTTTTTCCCGCTACCCCTTTTCGGCCGGTGGTTTCTCCAGGTCTCGCAGGCCTGGAGGGATTTGGCGCCCTCGGCTTTCACTACGCCTCTGGTCGGCCACCCGCTGGGATTGCTCCTTTTCGTCGCAATCCCTGACTTCGCTCCCTTCAAATCCCTCTTACCAAGCCGCAGGCCTGGAGGGATTTGAACCCCCAGCCGACGGATTTGGAGTCCGTTGCTCTGCCAGTTGAGCTACAGGCCTATTAAATTCAAAAATCAAAGTGCAAAAATCAAAACCACATACCAAAGTTCAAAAATGAATTTTTAGATTTTGGATTGTTATTTTGGTATTTGATTTTTGATATTTGCATTCTCTTTCTACGTCACTTGGTTTCTTTATGCAGGGTGTGTTTACGGCATGCAGAGCAGTATTTCCGGAATTGCAACCTTTCCTTCTGTTTCTTTTTGTCTTTGGTGGAATTATAGTTCCGGCGGTTGCATTCGGTACATTCTAAGGTAACCAGATCTCTCATAGAAACTATTTTACTCTAAAATTTCGGTGACCGCGCCGGCACCCACCGTATGTCCGCCTTCCCGGATGGCAAACC
>CAZVUE010000117.1:0-2366 GCA_964630335.1 uncultured bacterium
CCACAAAACCACGAAAAATGGTCAAAAAATGGTCGCTGTCCCTATTTTATTACATATTTTATTACATCCCAAACGCAGCGGAAGCCTAAATCTGGTGCCGGGAGAATACCTTTGAACCTGGCAAAGGTAGAGACGTCCTCAATGCCGTCCTGAAAAGAACCACCTTTAGATACCTTCCATCGGCTATTTCCACTTTCGTAGGGCGTGGAGGTCCATTCTTTGACATTGCCAGCCATATCAAAGATACCGTAAGGGCTTCTTCCGGAAGGAAAGATTCCTGTCGGTTTCGTACCGCCACTTTTGGGGGTTTCTTTACAGTTAGCCAGGATGTTGGCTAATATTGGTTTAAACTGGTTGCCCCAGGGGTAAGTAAATCCTTCCGCACCTCTGGCTGCTTTTCCCCATTCTTCTTCAGTGGGAAGACGTCCTTTTTCCCAGGCAGCATAGTTTTCCGCATCCTGATAAGAGACATTGACAACCGGATGGTCAGCCAATTCTGGCGGGTAGGTCCCGTTCCGCCAGATATTGTATTCTGCTCCCCGCGGGTCAGAGGGAATCCGGTGGTTGGTGGCGCGAACAAACGCGTAATATTCCCGGTTGGTTACCTCATACTTGTCAATATAAAAAGCGGGTAGAGCGCCTTTTATCGACTGACCATTTTCGCCCCAACCCCTGATGTATTCACCAGCGGAAATCAGTACCCTATTATCCGGAGGTACTGCTTTGGGTGCACCAGTATTTACAGGACCTGGCGCAGGACCTCTGCTGCCGGCTGGCTGGGGATATCTTGTGGATACTTCTGGTGTTTCACCCGGTAATTCTCCAACGTCTACCGTAGAACCTTTTCTTCCCTCTCTTGTCTTCCGGGAGATGTTAAGACCTAAATAAACGATACCGGTGATTAACCCGAGAATCAGGATGGCTAAGATGATGATTACCATAACCCGGGTAATCGTATTTGTCTTTTCCTTGGACTCCCGAAGCTTTGTCAGGTCAGATGCTTTTGCTTCTTCAATCAGTATGCGCGGCATGTTTAGGGCTTGCTATTTAGCAAGCCCTTATATTTTACCTTGCTTTTTTCCCGCAGGTCAAGTAAAATAAATACTATAAGATGGCGGAAAAGGATTTGATTGCGGAACGGCAACGGAAGTTGAAGGCACTGTATACCCTCGGTATCTATCCCTACGGCCGGCGTTTTGACCGGACTGCCCTGGCTGCGGAAGTGAATGATAATTCGGGTCCGGTGCGGCTCGCCGGAAGGATTACCGCGCTCCGGAGTCACGGAAAAGCAGCCTTCGGTGACCTATCTGACATTTCGGGTGTAATCCAGGTTTACTTTCAGAAAGATGTCCTGGGTCCCGAGTTTGAGGTTTTTCTTTTGCTGGATATAGGAGATATTATCGGCGTGGAAGGCGAACCTTTTCGAACCAGGACCGGCCAGGTGACCGTTAAGTCTACTAAATTAGTTCTCCTTTCTAAATCAAACCGGCCGCTACCCGAGAAGTGGCACGGCTTGAAGGATGTGGAAACCCGATTCCGGCAGAGGTATTTAGATTTGATTGCCAATCAAGAGGTCCGGAATATTTTTCTTGCCCGGAGTTCCATCATAAGCCGGATGCGGCAGTACCTGAATGAGCAGGGGTTTTTGGAAGTAGAGACCCCTATGATGCACCCCATCCCCGGTGGTGCTGAAGCCAGACCTTTTATTACCCACCACAATACCCTGGATATGGACCTTTATCTTAGAATTGCGCCGGAGTTATATCTGAAAAGGCTTTTAGTAGGAGGTCTGGAGAAAGTGTACGAGATTAACCGCTCCTTTCGAAATGAAGGCATCTCTACGCTTCACAACCCGGAATTTACGATGTTGGAACTATATCAGGCTTACGGCGATTACGAAACGATGGCCGAGATTGCCCAGGGTCTTATCCTCTCTCTTGTGCCGGGACCCAAGTCTGCCTATCAGGGGAAAGAGATAGATTTAACTCCACCCTGGCGTCGCGTTACTTTGGAGGCGTTGGTTAAAAACTATTTAGGAGTTAGTGGTTGGCATAATAAGGAAGAATTGGCCAGGTCTGCTGTCAGAGAAGGTATTCCGTTAACCGGTGAGGAGACTAATTTTGACCTTCTGGATTCTCTTTTCAAGGTAAAAATTCAGCCGGACCTGATTGCACCCACCTTTGTTCTTGATTATCCTAAGGAGATTTCACCGCTGGCAAAGAGTAAGCCGGATAATGAAGGTGTTGTAGAGAGGTTTGAACTCTTTATCGGTGGCTTAGAGGTTGGTAATGCTTATTCCGAGTTAAACGACCCGGAGGAACAACGCCGGCGTTTCGAAGAGAAGGTAATGCAGAATCGTCCGGACC
>CAZVUE010000117.1:2466-4037 GCA_964630335.1 uncultured bacterium
GCCCTTTCTTACGGGATGCCGCCGGCCGGTGGTCTGGGTATCGGCATTGACCGGTTGGTTATGCTTTTAACCGGATGCATTTCTATCCGGGAGGTCGTTCTTTTCCCCCTTTTACGTCCGGAGAGATGACATTTGCAAGGCTAAAGCCTTGCCCTACATTAGCTAACGTAGGGCAAACCTTTAGGTTTGCTTGATGTTAAATCTAAATTAATATGGATAGAGAGATGAAGGTTATCTGGGTGGAGAACGGGCTCATTATTCTGGCGATTGCTGCGTTATGGCCTGCGATTCTGCACTGGCCCAGAGCAGTTACCCATCCTGTTTTAGTAATTGCCTTAATGGCAATGGTAATAATTTTTCACCGGCGCTGGCGCCGTTTGATTAAGAATCAAAAATAGGCAATGATATGAACTTTGATCGTTTGGTTAAATGGTTAGTAATCTGCGGTGGGTTTATCTGGTTAGGGTTGCTGGTTAACTTTGTCTTTCCTTCCGTAGAAAGCCGGCAAAAGGCTCAAATAGAAAAGGTATACGTCAAAACCTCCGCGGAACATCTGTTAAAAGGAGAATGGGCTGAGGTTCAGAAGGTAGTCGCTGAAGGTTTGACACGTTCGCCCCGATGTGCTAATCTTTACTTCAATTTGGGTTTGAGTTACTACCTTTCCGGCAATTATAATCAGGCCAAAACTACTTTCAGGGTGTTGTCGGCTATGGCTCCTTATTACCCGGATGTCCATTACCTTTTAGGTCTGATTTATCGCGCCGAAGGGAATCTCCCTGAGGCGAAAGCAGAGTTTATTCGGGAACTGAACCTTAATCCAGGCAACAGCCGTGCCTGGAAAGAGATTCGGGAGGATAAGGGCAACCCCTAATGGCAGAAGTAAAAAGTCCATTTAACCTAAAAGTCATTCTCACCGGAATGCTCTTTTCCGTCCTTCTGGTGATAATGTCGGCGTATTCGGTCAATGTCGTCTTAGGTTCTTATATGGCGATTGACCACATGCCAGCCGGCGGTATCTTTCTCTTCCTCCTTTTAGTTCTCTGCTTAAATCCTCTCCTGCGTTTAATTACCAGAAACCATCTTTCCTTTAGTCCTTCGGAACTCCTGGTCGTCTATACCATGATTCTGGTAACCGCTTCCGTGGCGGAAATGGGGTTGGGTTGCCAATTACTGCCGATGCTGGCTGCGCCCAGTTACTATGCTACGCCGGAGAACCGGTGGGCAGAACTAATCCTGCCTCACATTAAGTCCTGGGTGGCTCCGAAGGATATTGAAGTTACCCGTTCCTTCTTTGAAGGTCTCCCAAAAGGCGCCGCCATACCCTGGTCTGCCTGGGCAATGCCTCTTTTTTCCTGGGGTATCTTTTTGCTCATCCTTTATTTTGTCACTATCTGCGCCGTCTCCATTCTGCGCAAGGAGTGGGTGGAGCGGGAACGGCTTGCCTTTCCTCTGGCGCAACTTCCGGTTGCCATGGTCCAGCCGGGCAAGGGAAGAACACCGGCGCTGTTTAAAAGTAAACTATTCTGGTTTGGTTTTGTCATCCCTTTTGTTATCTCCTGTATGGTTGCCTT
>CAZVUE010000118.1:0-4015 GCA_964630335.1 uncultured bacterium
ACCTTAAAAGCGAAAAAATTATCAAATAGATTAAGAGAGAACCCTGAAATGTAGGAGCTCAATTTATTGAGCCCGAAAATGGTCGGGTTTGATAAATCAAACCCCTACTCTTCATTTGTATTGGTTTGTGTTTTTACTCCTTTTTGGTTATAATATCCAGAATAAGGCGGTGTAGCTCAGTTGGCAGAGCAGGCGGCTCATACCCGCTACGTCTGGGGTTCGAATCCCCGCACCGCTACTACTTTGCAACTTCCGTGTCATCCTGAGCGATAGCGAAGGATCTAAAACATAGATTCTTTGTTGCACTCAGAATGACAGTGGTTAGAGTTTGAGGTTAATTATGGGTTATCAGGTACTGGCTCTGAAGTACCGGCCAAGGACTTTTTCCGAAGTCCGGGGTCAGGCTGAGATTATTACCGCCCTGGTCAAAGGGCTGGGAGAGGGCAGGATTACCAACGCCTATCTCTTTGCAGGTCCGCGCGGCGTCGGTAAGACTTCCACCGCGCGTATCTTAGCGCGCAGCCTTAACTGCGTTAGAGGACCCACCGGTGAACCCTGCGGGGAATGCGAAAACTGCCGGGAGATTCTGGAGGGCCGCAGTTTAGACCTTTTGGAGATTGACGGTGCCAGCAACCGGGGTATCGATGAAGCACGTTCCATCAACGAGAATACGCGTTTTTTACCGGTAAAGAGCCGGTTCAAAATCTATCTGATAGATGAAGTACACATGCTCACCGACCATGCGTTTAATGCCCTCCTGAAAACGCTGGAAGAACCACCTTCCCACATCAAGTTTGTCTTTGCCACCACCCGGCCGGATAAACTACTGCCCACGATTATCTCCCGTTGTCAACGGTATGACTTTCATCTTATTCCGGTTAATGAACTCAGCCGGCACCTTTCTGAAATCGCGGGAAGAGAAGGGATTAAGGCGGAACCTGCCGCGCTTATCCGTATCAGCCAGGCGGCAGCCGGTTCTTTCCGCGACGGGCTTTCTGTCCTGGACCAGTTGGCTTCTTTCCGATACGGAGAAACAATTACCACTTCCGATGTGGAGCGGTTATTGAGTCTGGTTCCCGAAAGGGTTTACCTGGAAACCATAGAAGTGCTTCTTTCCGGAGACCGGAAAGGATGTTTGGAGACGGTAGCGAAGGTAACCGGTGCCGGTTACGAACTCTTCCAGTTTGCATCCGGGCTTTTGGAATTCAGCCGTTACCTCCTTCTGATAAAGTCCGGTGCCGGAGAACTGGTTACCGATACGGTGGCTCCGGAAGTTGGAGAACGGCTTTCCGAAATAGTCAGCCAGTTCAGTCAGGAGGAAATCATCCGTTTCCTTGAATCTCTGGCGGAAGAACGGGAGAAGTTAAAGTACGAGGACCTCTTACGAACCCGATTAGAGGTTTCTTTCTTGAAATTGGCGGATGCTTGCGGTAAGTCCTTCGCGCCAGCCAGGTCTGCCGGGAAAGAAGAACAGATTATTGAAAAGAGATCCAATCCGGAAGAGGTTCCGGTTAGCGTACCTGGCGGTACTAGGCCTTCGGCTGAAGAAGCCTGGGCCGGTTTTCTCACTGAGGTTGGTAAAGAAAATCCGTTTGTTCTGCCTGTGCTCCGGGCTGGACATCTTAAAAGGATTGAAAGTGGCACCTCCGGAAAAATACTCCATCTTGAGTTCCGGCGCCAGTTCGACCAGGATTTGTTAGACCGGCACCAGCAGCTTTTGGTTGCTATCTGGCAAAAGAAGTTTGGTTATCCGGTACAATTCCAAGCCTCGGTTGAGAAGGAGGTAAAGGTAGTCAAGAAAGAGGTTACCGCAGAGAAAGGTGGTTTACCCGGGCCCCCCGAAGGAACATCTTCCGCTCCTGTTTCCCTTATGCCGGATGAAGAGGGAATGGTAAAGAGGATATTAAACCTTTTTGGGGGTGAGGTGGTGAGTATCAAGAAAGAAGCGTAAAAATAAGGTCATTGCGAGGAGCGATAGCGACGAAGCAATCTCAGAGATTGCCACGCCTACGGTTCGCAATGACGCAATAAAAAGGGAGGTTTATGGGAGACTTTCTTCAAGGGCTTAAAGAACTGAACAAGTTGCGCCAGCACGCCAAAGTTCTGGAAAAACAGTTGCGGGACCATCGTTTGGAGTTTTCCAGCCGGGATGGCCGGATAAAAGGGGTGATTAACGGAAAGATGGAGGTCCTTTCTCTTGAGGTTTCACCCGATTTACTCGTTCCGGCACAGAAACAGACCCTGGAAAGATTATTGATGACCAGCCTCAATAGCGCGGTCGGTCAGATGCAAGGTCAGGTGAGCCGGATGGTAGGCAGTCAGATGGGCATTAACCTTCCCGGTTTAGGTCTTTAAGGGGCTGTCTGCGACAACCCCTAATTCCCGCGGTTCGATATGGCACTAAGGTTCTGGAATACGTTGACCAGGGAAAAAGAGATATTTACCCCTCTGGACGCCGGCAGGGTTAGTCTTTATACCTGCGGTCCTACCGTTTATGGATTTGCTCACATTGGAAATTTTCGTGCCTATATCTTTGAAGATGTTTTACGGCGCTATTTAGAATACAGCGGGTACGCAGTTACTCATGTAATGAATATCACCGATATTGACGACAAGACAATTAAACGCAGTCAGGAAGAAGGTCTTTCTCTCGCCGAATATACCCGGATTTACGAAAAAGCTTTTTTTGAAGACAGGGATACCCTGCGGATTAAACCGGCTAATATTTATCCCCGCGCCACCGAACACATCCCGGAGATGGTTACTCTGGTCAAAAGGCTGACTGAGCAAGGGTATACCTATGAGAAAGATGGTTCCATCTACTTTTCAATTGCGCGGTTTCCCTCCTACGGAAGGCTCTCCAGACTGGATCTCTCCACGTTGAAAGAAGGAGTGAGGTCTGATAGTGATGAGTACGAAAAAGAGGATGTTAAGGATTTTGTTCTCTGGAAGAGGAGTAAACCAGGTGAGCCTTGTTACGAAACGGAGCTGGGACCAGGCCGGCCCGGCTGGCACATTGAATGTTCGGCGATGAGTATGAAGTATTTAGGTGAAACCCTGGATATTCATACCGGTGGTGTGGACAACATCTTTCCGCACCACGAAAATGAAATTGCCCAGAGTGAATCTGCCACCGGCAAGACTTTCGTCCGGTACTTTCTGCACTGTGCCCACCTTTTGTCTGACGGTGAGAAGATGTCAAAGAGTAAAGGGAACTTCTATACCCTCCGTGACCTGTTTGCTAAAGGATATGACCCGATTGCTATCAGATATCTTCTCCTTTCCGTTCATTATCGCAGCCCCCTCAACTTCACGTTGAAAGCATTGGAAGCATCCAAGAACGCAGTAGAACGTATCCAGGGATTTTATAACCGCGTGATACCGGGGGTAGCCGCAGGCTTTAGCCTGCGTGAAAACCCTGCAGTTAAAGAAGAACTAAACAAGGCGGCAGAACAGTTTGAAGCGGGTCTTGACGATGACCTGAATACTCCGGAAGCGTTAGCGGCCGTGCATAATCTGATTACTAACCTGAATCCTCTGCTGGAAAGAGGTTCGCTGGGAACCGCGGATATACTGGAAATCACCACAACGTTAAAAAGATTTGATACGGTTCTGGCGATTCTTACCGAAGAGAGAGAAAAACTGACCGAAGAAGAGGAAAAATTGGTTGCGGAAAGAGAATCGGCGCGGAAAGCAAAAGATTTCCAGAAGGCTGATGCCATTCGTAAAGATTTAAAAGACCGCGGGATAACCGTGGAAGATACTCCCTCAGGTCCCCGGGCAATAAAAAATGCAAACATCAAAAATCAAAATGCAAAATGACAACCCGAAGCCAACAATATTGATGTCATTCCTGCATGTTTTTAGCAGGAATCTAATGGATTCCCGCTTGGGGCACGCGGGAATGACAAAGGCAGGATGAGTATGGTTTGGTCAATACGGGGAAAGAAGATTGACCTCACCCGACCCAGGATTATGGGTGTCCTTAACCTGACGCCGGACTCCTTCTCCGACG
>CAZVUE010000119.1:0-3870 GCA_964630335.1 uncultured bacterium
CCCTTCGCCGGTTAAACTTGAAACCAGAAGTCCTTCCGGGAATTTTCGTTTTATACGCTCCTGCTGTTCTGCATTTATCAGGTCGGACTTGTTGAGGACAAGAAGCGCCGGTACATCCTTAGCCGAAATTTCGTTGAGCACCTGCCCGGTTGTCCGGAGGTGTTCTTCAACCAGGGGCGTACTTGCATCCAGGACCAGAAGAACTAATTGGGATGAACCAACACCTTCTAATGTCGCGTGGAAAGCCGCCACCAGCATATGGGGTAAATTGTGGACAAAGCCTACCGTATCGGTAACCACTGCGTACCTGCTTTCTCCAAGATAAAGACGCCGCGTCGTAGTGTCCAGGGTGGCGAAAAGTTTATCCGCCACCAGCGCGGAAAACTTTCCGCAAAGGGCGTTCAGGAGCGCACTTTTTCCTACGTTGGTATACCCCACTAAAGTAATTTCCGGGAACCCTTTTCTCTGGCGCAGTTCCCGGGTGCGCTGGCGCTGTTCCTCCAGAGCGGTGAGCCGCTCATTTGCCCTCTGAATCTGTTCCCGGATCCGGCGCCGTTCTTCCTCCAATTTCATCTCGCCCGGTCCCCGGGTGCCGATACCGCCGCCTAACCGGGAAAGAAGAATTCCCCGGCCGGTTAACCGCGAGAGCAGGTAGTTCTGCCGGGCGAGTTCTACCTGTAACTTTCCTGCGGCACTGTGGGCGTGCCGGGAGAAGATTTGCAGAATCAGTCCGGTCCGGTCTAAAATTTCAGATTCCCAGAGTCTCTCAAGGTTTCGATGTTGCGTGGCGGAAAGGTCAAGGTTTAAGACCGTATATCCTAAGCCGTTTTCTTTGAGCCGGTCCGTTATCTCTGATACTTTACCCTTTCCAAAATAGGTAGCACTGACCGGCTCGCGGACCTTGAGAAAGAGAGTTTTTCCAATATCAATGCCGGCGGTTCGGCAAAGACTCTCTAATTCTTCCGTCGCCTGGTCAGCCGGAAACCCGGCCGGACCTTCATCAACTACTATCAGTAATGACTTACGCAACTTCTTTTCCTATCTCCTGCACCATAACCAGAGAGTAAGGCTGGCGGTGTCCAAAAGCCTTTTTATAATCTTTTTTTGATTTCCTTTTGAACACTAAAATCTTTTTATTCTTTCCTTCTTCAATCACCTTCGCCTTCACCTTTATCCCGGAAAGTTTAGCCGGGTCAGCTACTACTTCATCCTTGTCGGAAACAAAGAGGAGTACCCGGTCAAAAATGATCTCTCCGCCTTTAGAAACAGGCAGTTTCTCTACCTTCAATTTCGTTCCCGTGGATACCCGGTACTGTTTACCTCCGGTTTCTATTACCGCATACATTGTTTGCCTCCTTTAAAGGCGACCCTGAAAGGGTCGCACTACACTTTGATGTAGTGCGAGGCTTTCAGCCTCGCCGTATATCAGATGCCAAATATCTCCCTTTTAACTTTCAGGTAGAACTGATAATTTTCCAGGTTGACGTCAGCCGGAACTCGGTGGTCGATATGGGGGATAAAACCGCCGTCATCCAACACCGATTTGATTCGTAAAATCTCTTTTTCAATTTCGTTGGGTCCTTTCCTCAGAACCATCTTGTCCACACCGCCCATCAGGAGGACATCCGGACCGAACCTCTCCCGGATTAAAACCGGGTCACTGCCTCCGTGTACTTCTAACGGGAACATACAGTTAATCCCGCCTTTTAAAAAAGAAGGAATTAGAGGGACGATATTGCCGTCGCAGTCGGTGTAGATGACATCGATGCCGTAACGTTTCAAAATCCGGGTGATACGCTGGTATCTGGGCACCACTATTTCGTCAAACATCTTCGGGCTGATAAGCGGCCCGGAGTTAAAGCAGATATCTTCCCATCCGCCCGCGGCATCAAACTCCACCTTTTCCAGAACGATAGGCAGGCACCTCTCGGCAATCCGGCAGAAAGTCTCCACCATATCCTCAATCAGTTTCCGTTCATCATAAATTAAGTAAGCCAGGGCTTCAAAACCCACGATGTCACGCACCCAGCCTAACATAGAACCGAAAAAGATGGTTCGGGGTGCCTCGGATTTACGCAGGTTTGCATCAGTTTCCGAGAGGTTGTCCGGTATCCGGCCTTCCGGGCTGTCGGAAAGCCGGGCTTTATACTCTTTCCATTCCTTACTACTTTTAATGGGGAATTCTATAAAGTGGGGAATGGATTTGGTGCCTTTTTTGTTAATCTGGGCAGTAATACCCCGGCCGTCCCGGTAGGTACGGTACTCTGCGTCATCCCGGATGGTCTCTTCGGAAAAAGGTGGCTTGATGTTGAGATCGGGGTTCAGACCAACAAAGTTTTCAATCCCGAAGTAGGTATACGCAGAGGCTTCGTCATTAACTTCTGCCGGCAAGCCTTCAGAATGCCAGCGAGGCAAAGTTTCCGCCCAGTAACCAAACTCAAAATTGGGGATACGGCCTGGATACTGGTAGTGCATCGTCCGCAGAAACCTCTCCCGTAGTGTCAGTTCCATTTCAGTTTCCTTCCTTTTGCATTAGTTCCAAGTGAAGTATTATAATATACCCCAAAACAGGAAAAAAGTAAAACCGGAAAGGGGTAAGCCGAATGACATCCAGAGAAAGAGTGAAAAGAGCGGTCAAATTTATGGGTCCGGACAGGGTTCCCTATGACCTGCCGAAAGAGTGGGGAACTGACTTTGTTAGTGTAGGTTGCGACCCTACCCCATCTTGGCAACCAGCGATAAAGACTGACACAAGATGGGAAGACGAATGGGGCTGCATATGGGAAAAACTGCCCGGAGACAAAACTATGGGACAGGTGAAGTTCCATCCTCTCTCAGCCTATTCCCGGATGAAAAGTTATAAATTCCCGGATTATACAAAGAGGGAAAGATATCTCACCGCAAAAAAGGTGGTTGCAGAAAACAAGGAAGAAAAGTTCGTTCTTGCCGGCATTCCTTTCAGTCTGATCCACATGCTTGAATATCTGAGAGGTCATGAGGCAGCCTGGACAGACCCTTATACCTTCCCGGAAGAACTGGAAGACCTCCTGGATAAACTCTGTGACGTGGCGATGGAATCCATTGAAAGATTCGCTGAGATGGGTATTGATGGGATTATCTCCTATGACGACTGGGGCCTTCAGGATAGGCTTATGGTAAGACCCGGTCTCTGGGAAAAGGTATGGAAGCCAAAGTATGGAAAGGTGTACCAGTTTGCCCGCTCCAGAGGAATTCTTACCTTTCTCCACAGTTGTGGTTATATAATAGACATCCTTGGCGGTCTGATTGAGGCGGGCCTTAATGTGATCCAGATGGACCAGCAGGAAAATATGGGTGTTGAACAGCTGAGTACACTTTACGGCGGAAAGATTTGTTTCTGGTGTCCCGTGGACATTCAGAATACAATGGTAAAAGGAAGTGTTGAAGATATTAAGAGATATGCGATGAAACTCATTGACCATTTTGGAAGATTTGAGGGAGGATTTATAGGAAAATGGTATCCCTCTCCGGAAGCAGTTGGTCATCCTTGGGAAAAAATAAAGGCAATGGCGGATACATTCGTGGAATATGGATTTCAGTATTATAAAAGAGGGGGAAAATGAATCGGCAGAAGATGTTTCAGAGAATTGCAGGAAGAACCGGCCTTGAACAGAGGGTGGTGAAAGAGGTGGCTAACCAGTTTCTGGTGGAAATAGAGACTGCGGTGGTAGAGAACCGGTCGCTTCAGATACGTTCCTTCGGAACCTTTATCCTGAAGAGACGCCAGGCAAAAATGGGCCGCAATCCGTTTACCAACGAACCCGTACCGGTACCAACTCACCTCACCGTGGTCTTCAAGCCTGCGCCCAGGCTCAAAAAAAGAGTCAATCA
>CAZVUE010000120.1:0-3861 GCA_964630335.1 uncultured bacterium
C
Source organism: uncultured bacterium (assembly GCA_964630335.1). Taxonomy (GTDB): domain Bacteria; phylum Ratteibacteria; class UBA8468; order MWAK01; family MWAK01; genus CAZVUE01. The sequence continues at coordinate 2 of CAZVUE010000120.1, forward strand.
GGCATTCTGCACCAGCAAAACCTGATACCCTTTGCCTCTTTAAGATTCGTAATTCCTTAAAAACCTTATCTTTACTACTTACCTTCAACATTTCTTTAGGGCTCTCAGCCAGAAAAACCGCCTTCGCTTTACGGAATGTCTTCGGTATCCCGGTTTCTTATCAGACAGTCCTTAATTATACTGAAACAGTTTCCTATTATTGTCACCAATTTAATCTTGCTCGTAAGGGTACCGCCGACGATACCCAGGTCGGGGATGAAGCGTATACTAAGGTCCTTGGTGAAAATGCCTATACCTTCTTCTTTCTGGGTGCCGATAGCAGGAAGATTACCGCCTACCACCTATCTGATAACCGGGAAGTCTTGCCCGCAACAACCGCAATGCAAGAGGCTATTAGAACTACGGACCCAAATGCCGCGATTACCCTGGTAACCGATGGCAACCCTTCCTATCCTGCCGGTATCCACTTCATTAATCAATCTCGTGAACCTAACCCTGAAACAAGTTCAGGGCAGGCTCTTACCCATAAGAAAGTAATCGGTTTGCAGAATCTTGATTCTGAATCAGAAAAATACCGGCCTTTCAAACAGTTGATTGAGAGACTCAACCGCACCTATAAGTTCCACACCAGAGCCGCCTGTGGGTTTAAACAGCCCAACGGCGCAGTCTCTCTCACCACTCTTTTTGTTACCTACTACAACTTCCTGCGGCCTCATACCTCTTTGAGGTATAAGGTACCGATTCCATTAAAAGAACTGGAAGGTATCTCTCTTCTTCAGGATAAGTGGGCTAAGATTATCCTAATGGCTACGGATAATCTGCCCGCCTAACTCTTTGGGAAGATGAGATTGCCACGCCCTATAGTGTGCCGAAGGCTCTACTATAGGGCTCGCAATGACAACAATGGGGACTTAACTGATATCTTCTAAATTTTCAAGGAACAGATTCCGGTTAACTGCATACCGGAATGACATTCTTATTTGAATTTGGAGTAAAACTCCAAATCGTCTTTCATTTCCTGCCACCATCTTTTACCATTTTGTCTTTGACACTACCAATTCTACAATGGTATTCCGGCGTAACTATAAGCCTCCGGCTTGCCGTCTAATTCTAATTTGATTACGGTATCGTGCCGGTCAGGCGGTTTTTCCGGTAAACCTTTCAGGAAGAGCCGACCACCAACGGTCTGTTCAACCTTAACTTTTTTCCCGTTCGTCAAGACCCGAGCGGAAAGAACCTTGTTCTTTATACCAACCAGGGCTGCGGATTTCCCGGGCCAGCGGAAGATGTGGAGATAGGAGGTGTTGCCCCTTACGGTAGCGGTGCCTAACATTCCGCAACCCCAATCACCACCCAAACCGGTCGGTACCTTCCCGGAACCATAAATGGATTCTCCGTGAACCTTCAACCACGCCCCCATCTCCTTCAGGCGTTTAACCTCTTCGCTCCTGACCGTGCCGTCGGGTTTAGGACCGATATTAAGAAGGTAGTTGCCAGCGCCGGCGGCCGCGGTTACCAGATTCTGAATTAACTGGGTGGTGGTCTTGAAGTTGGGATTGTTCTTAATATAGCCCCAACCGCAGAAGTCGCCCATCGTCATGCAGGACTCCCAGAGCCGGCCTTCAGCAGAAGCGGTAACGTGCTGCTCCGGAGTATCGTTATCTTCGTCTAAACCGGAACGGTTGTTGATGATGATTTTTGGCTGTAACTGACGAACCATCCGGTTCAAATCTTCCGAACGCCAACACTTGGCGATATCTTTTATGTTCAAAGCATAGTCAATCCCGGGTATCCAGCCGCCGTCGTAAAAAAGATAATCAATCTGGCCGTAATTGCTCATCAGTTCTTTGACCTGGCTGTGTGCCTGTCTGACCATCGCCTCAAAACTCTCCGGATACTTTTCTCTATTGTGGTAGCCCGGGAAACGCCAGTCTAAAAGGGAGTAATAGAGTCCCACCCGCATCCCGGCTTTCCGGCAGGCTTTAACGTATTCGGCGACAAAATCTTTCTTGGCTGCGGTCTTCACGGAAGTGAATCCGCTTACCTTGCTGTCAAAAAGGCAGAAACCGTCGTGGTGCCGGCTGGTAAGGACCATGTACTTCATTCCCGCTTCCTTCGCCAGGGAAACCCAGCGGTCCGCGTTGAACCGGGCCGGTTTAAACTTCTGCGCCAATTTAGCGTACTCTTCTTTCGGGATACGCTCCGCATACATCACCCATTCGCCTCGTTCCAGAAGAGAATATAATCCCCAGTGAATAAACATCCCGAACCGTGCCTGATGAAACCAGGCGGTACGTTCCGCATACGACAAACCCGTTCCCTTTCCTTCAGACATAAATTACCTCCAAAAAAAATAAGCAAGGCTGAAGCCTTGCCCTACGAAAACATGTAGGGCGACCCTTTAGGGTTGCTATTTTACAGGCCGGAAGCATCCAGTACCTTTAGAAGGTGTTTCTCCCAGCCAATGGGCATAATGTGGACTCCCCGACACATCCCTTTCATATCTTTTATCAGTTCCGCGGCAATCGCCACGCTTTCGTCCACCCGCTTCTCTTTTGGTGCGTCGGCCATCCTCTTGATGTACTTCTCCGGAACCGTCACTCCAGACACGTGCTCGTTCATATACTTTGCCATACCCGCACTTTTAAGGAGGACGATTCCCGCCATCACCGGTACTTTAAGACCTTCCACGCTTTTGATGAACTTTTCAAACTTTTCTACGTCATAGACCGCCTGGGTCTGGAAAAACTCCGTACCTTCGGCTATTTTCTTCTCCATCTTGAGCAACTCCGGCTCCAATGGGTCTTTACCGGGGTTTACCACCGCGCCCAGACAGAAATGCGGAAAAGGTTCGGCTAATTTGTTGCCTGCCGAATCCACACCTTTCTCCAATTTCCGCGTCACCGCCAATAATTGAACCGCATCCAGGTCAAAGACCGGCTTGGCCGCCGGGTCATCACCCAACTTGGGATGGTCTCCGGTCAGAGCCAGAACGTTCTCAATGCCAAAGGCGGCTGCGGAAAGGAGTTCTGACTGAAGCGATAAGCGGTTGCGGTCCCGGCAGGTCATCTGGAAAATCGGTTCCTGACCAGCTTCTTTCAATTTGATACAGAGCGCTAAAGAACCCAGACGCATCACCGCACTCTGTAAATCGGTAACGTTGATGCCGTCCGCCCGGGAACCAATCGCCTTGCCGATTTCTATCAAATGCCCAACTTCAATTCCTTTATCCGGTCCAAACTCAACCGTAACCAGAAATTTACCTGCCTGTATCTTTTCTTTTAGGGTCATATTTGCTCTCCGTTAATAACTGTCATTCCCATAGGTAGTAAATGGGAATCTATTGGTTTTAGATTCCTGCCTACTACACGCAGGAATGACAAAAGAGGTCATATTGCGGGGGCTTTCGCGCCCATCGGTTTCATCTTCTTTGACCAATTCTTGGCTGGCTGAAACGTCTTCATTAAATCCAACCGTCCAATTTCTTTCAGCCGGTTATAAATCAGGAGCCAGCCGCAGGGCCTGTCATCACCAATCTCGCACTTGCCATCGTCGGTTGTTCCGCCGCAGGGACCGTTCAGAATTCCTTTGGCGCACAAGGTATGAGGACACAATCCACCCAGAAGGTCAAGAATGCACTCTCCACAGAGGCTGCACTTCTCCTCAAATTGATTCACCAGACCCTGGGGTGTCAGTTCGGTCTTCCATTCCGGACCCAAAAAGAGCGTATCACAACCCGGAACCACCCACTTCTTGGTAATCTCGGTCAATACCTGGTTTCCCAGACCGCAGGAGAGAACCAGAATGGCATCAGCGTTGTTAACTGCGTCCTGGTGTTGTCGGAGGTCTTTCTTTACCGT
>CAZVUE010000121.1:0-3854 GCA_964630335.1 uncultured bacterium
TCAAAGAAATAGGCGCCGATAATGCAGAGGGCTTTACCTTTGCCGGTAATGTGGTCAGGCATCTCGCCCCAGTCAAAAACCGAATAACGGTCAGAGAAGATAAAACGGCCCCTTCCGGTTTTACCCTCGGCAGGACTTTCCAGAACCTCCAAATCCTTAACGCTCCCCATTTTTTTACAAAGTATAACATAACCATTCTTCGCTTGACAATTAATCTGCGAATGTTATAAAGTGGAACTGCGCGGTAGAGTTTGACAACGTAAGCGTAACAAAAATAGAAGAGTAACTAAATTGAATCCGGAAAAGAGATTACTTTTGGGAAGCATTGCATTCCTGCTTGCGTTGGTTCCCTTATCTTTACCGGCCGGCGGCGAAAAGGAAAGACTGTCGGCGGAATTTGGTAGACGCATCCCCAAAGAGTGGGGAGAAAAGGTTACCGGTGTCCGGACCAGGCTGAAAACCGACCAGAAAGTACTCGGCCTGACCTTTGACGCCTGCGGCAGCCCTAAGGGGAAAGGATACGATGCGGAAATCATAGATTTTCTGATTAAAGAAAAGATACCTGCTACCCTCTTTATCAGCGCCCGCTGGATTGACGCCAACCCGAAAATCTTTTCCTGGCTGGCAGATCAGACTTTATTTGAAATCGGAAACCACGGCTTACAACACAAACCCTGTTCGGTCAACGGAAGGTCTGTTTACGGCGTAACCGGAACCGGCAGTCCGGCCGAGGTGGTGGATGAAATTGAGTTGAACAGCCGGAAGATTGAGCAGTTGACCGGCCGGAAGCCGAAGTTTTACCGGTCCGGAACCGCCTATTACGATGAAGTCTCGGTTGAGATTGCGCAGAAACTTGGTTATGAGGTAGCGGGATTCAGTGTCTTGGGAGACCAGGGCGCTACTTACTCCCGGTCTGAGGTAAAGAACGCCTTGCTCAGCGCAAAACCAGGGGCAATCGTTATTATGCATATGAACCATCCGGAGGGTGGAACCGCAGAAGGCTTGAAGGATGCGGTCCCGGAGTTGAAACGCAGAGGTTTTAAATTTGTCAAACTCTCCGATTTTGGGTTGGAATAAATAAAAACTAAGGTCCTTGACAAAGTATACCCATTAGTGTATACTTAATCTCAGGAGGTGAGTTTATATGGTTAACACCATTACCTTAAAAGAACTGCGGCCGGAATTACCAGGGGTGATAAGGGATATAGACATCAGGTTGGACCGCTTCATTATTACGAAAAGAGGCAAACCCACGGCCATAATGATGAGCTTGGACGATTATGAAGGCCTCTTAGAGACAATAGAAATTCTTTCCGATAAAGAGGCGGTAAAAAGAATTAAAAAGGCAAAGCAGCAAATTAAGGAAGGCAAGATTATATCCCTGAAAGAATTGCGCCGTAAAATTGAGCAGGTAGATGTATAAAATAGACTTTTCCAATTTGGCAGCAAAAGAATTAGAAGAAATTTACCGGATAGATAAAAAACTATATTCTCGGCTTGTTGCTGCCATAGAAACTCTGGAGACAAATCCTTATCAAGGGAAACGGCTGAAAGGTAAACTCGCCGGAGACTACTCATTACGCACAGGTAATTATCGTATCATCTATACCATTTATAAAAATACGTTGGTGGTATACATCATTGACTTAGGCCATAGAAAAGATATATACAAGTGAAAGTGAATTACCCCGCCTATCAGGCGCGGGTCGGATGAATCCGACCCCTACTATTTCTTTTGACCAGCGCAAGGGAAATGTGGTATAAATTCATTAATGGGGAAAAAGAAGAAAGTGCTTTTGGGGGTTACCGGAAGTATCGCGGCTTTTAAGGCGGCGGCTTTAACCTCCAGGCTGGTTCAAGAAGGCTGTCCTGTTAAGGTGGTGATGACCGAAGAAGCAGCCCGTTTCGTGACACCCCTTACCTTCCAGACTTTGTCCGGCAATCCGGTCCATCTGAAGATGTTCGGGGAGAACATTACCCCGGGTAATCTGATTACCCCGGAGATTGAACATATCAGTCTGGCAGAATGGCCGGATATCGTTCTGGTCTGCCCGGCAACCGCCAATATTATCTCCAGGGTGGCTTGTGGCCTGGCTGATGACCTGCTTTCGGCAACCATTCTGGCTACCCGGAAACCGGTGGCTTTTGTTCCGGCAATGAATGCGGGAATGTGGCAGAATCCGATTCTCCAGAAAAGGGTTAAGGAACTGAAAGATTTGGGCTATAAGTTCATCGGTCCAACCAAAGGCAGGTTAGCCTGCCGGAAAGAAGGGGTGGGCAGGATGGTAGAGGTGGAAACGGTAATTGCGGAACTCTCACGTTTAATTTGATTCCCTCCAGATGGGGTTACAGGAATTTGCGCTGGAACCAAAAGAGTTTCCTCCAGTGGAGACACCGTTCCGCCGGGTCAAAACCAAAATACCGGTACCGGAATCAGTACCTTTTTTCAAAAGGCTCTGGGCTTCTGAACCCCGGTCCATGCATTGTGAGCCGCCTATCATCTGGGAAAAAGCCCGCGGGGTTAATATCTTTGACCCTTACGGAAATAAGTGGTTGGACTGGAGTTGCGGGGTTTTGGTCACCAACGTGGGCCACAACCACCCTAAAATAATAAAGGCGCTTCAGACCTATCTTAAAAGTGGCGGGCCGCTTCATTCCTACATCTTTGCCAATCAGGCCCGAGCTAAATTGGTGGAAAAATTACTCAGCATCGTACCCAAGGAATTAGACCGGGTCTTTCTCCTTACCACCGGCTCAGAGGCGGTGGAGGTGGCGCTCAAAGTGAGCCGGACCGCCGGTATCAGACAGAATCCAAAAAAACGTTACGTAATCAGTTTTGAAGGCGGTTTCCACGGCCGGACTTATGCCTCCCAGCTGGCCGGCGGCGCCCTGGGCGGCGGCGAATGGGTGGACCAGAACCCTTACTTTATCCAGATACCATTTCCCGGCAGTATTGAAACGAAGGACAAGTCCTTTTCCTTCTTTGAGAAAAGTCTGCAGGGTGCCGGCATCAAACCCGAAGGGGTTTCTGCGGTAATTTCCGAGACCTTTCAGGGCAGGGAAGGTAAACTGATGCCGAAAGAGTACGCTCTTTCCTTACGAAAGTGGTGTGACCACTATAAAACGGCTTTAATCTTTGATGAAGTCCAGGCTGGTTTTGGCAGGACCGGTAAACTGTTCGGGTTTGAACACTGTGGTGTAGTGCCGGACCTTTTTGTCTGCGGTAAAGGGATATCCAGTTCCCTACCCTTATCTGCGGTCATCGGCAAAAGTGCTTATTTGGACCTCTACGGACCAGGTGAGATGACCAGCACCCATACCGGCAGTCCTTTACCGGCAGTAGCCGCCTTAGCCAGTATTGAAACCCTTTTAGAAGAGAACCTGATTAGGAACGCAGACCGGTTAGGAAAGTATTTACAGGAACAATTAAAGAAGATAACCGCGCCTTATCAGAACCGGATTGACGTAGGCGGCTGCGGACTGGTGGCAGGTATGCTCTTCTTTCAGGACCGGCAGAGCCTTAAACCAGACCCGGAGAGCGCTTTCCGGTTCTGTAAGTCTGCGGTCGGCAGCGGGAACCTCTTCTTTTCACCGGTCGGTAAAGGAAGAGGCACCATCAAGTTCTGCCCGCCGCTTTGCATTACCAGAGAAGCGATTGACGACGGTATCTACGGTGCCCGCGGCTTAGCAGAAATTCTTAAAGAAATAATGTAGGGCAAGGCTTTAGCCTTGCAAGACAAGGTTTAGATTCCCGCTTACTAAATGCGGGAATGACAGATGAAGGATAACACCATCCGGAAGTTCCTGGAGGGCAAGAAGGCTGAGGCGGCTGAATTCCTGGCGGAACTAATTCG
>CAZVUE010000122.1:0-3847 GCA_964630335.1 uncultured bacterium
GGCGCGCAGAATGAGAAGTTCAAGGAAGACATTGAAGGTTGGAGCGCGATCGCGCCACACCTTTTCATCTGGGACTATGTCACCAACTTTTCGAACCACATTCTTCCACACCCAAACCAGCGTGTGCTGGCCCCGAACATCCGTTTCTTCGTGAAGAACAAGGCGGTGGGGCTCTTTGAGCAGGGCGATACGGCCACGACGTGCGGCGATTTCGTCGAGATGCGCGCCTGGGTCTTGACACACCTGATGTGGGATCCTTCGAGGAACGAGAAAGCGCTGGTCACCGAGTTTTTGAACGGTTACTATGGCGCAGCGGCACAGCCGCTGCAGGCGTATCTCGATTTGATACACGATGCCGTGGAACGGGCCGGCACATACCTGTCCTGCTTCATGACGAACAACACATCGGTCTGGCTCCCGGCAGAGGATCTGGTCCGGGCAACCGCGCTTTTCGACGCGGCGGCACAGAAAGTGAAGGACGACCCGGTGCTGAACGTCCGGGTGCGGCGGGCCCGGATGCCGCTCGACCACGCGTGGTTGCAACGCTACCCGGATCTGAAGCGCGCCGCCGCGGAGAGCGGCCGGCCATTCGTCGGTCCGGCGGATCCCGCCGTGCTGTGTAGTAATTTCATAAAGTCTTTGCACCAATTCAACTCCGGTCTGTACGCCGGGGAAGGGCCGTTGGAAGACGTGGAAGCTATGCTGCGCGCCCGTTTCTTTCCTACCGCCGCGCCGGCGACCCCGCCGGTCCAGTGTGTTGGGCTTGCGGCGGACGACTGGGTCGACGTGCAGGACCACGAATTCCGTCTGTATGGTGTTGCACGCCGTGTCGACGATACCAGCGCCTCCGACGGCAAGGCGGCGTGGATGCCCGGCGGAAACGAAGGTGTATGGGGAGTACAATTTAGACAGTTACCTATCCCGGATGAATTTGGGCCGTGGCACTACTACACCGTGGCCCGGTGTCAGGTGCATGCCGGGACAACGTTGTCGCAGGACGCCGCGTTCCAGTTTGGCCTGTACGACGACCAGGCGCACAAGATGGTGGTCAGCCTGACCGAGACCCTGGCCAACGCGGCTGATGGCGCCTACCGCACCTACGACCTGGGTGTCCATAATTTCGAGGAGGGCGTGTACTTCTGGTGTGCGTCCGTGGGTAAGGCGGATGAGGTCGAGGGCGTGTTCGTCGACCGGCTATTCTACATTCGGGAGGAAGCGCTCCAGAAGCGGTAGTCCGGGGCGCGGTTGCGGTTCACCATCGGGCTCGATCGACAGCAACCCCGCGGCAAGGTATTTACAAGAGTTACTTCGTTTAAGCCTATACAAACAAAAGCTATTAGACTTATTATGGAAAAATCGGCTAAAGAAAGGGGAACTTTAAATGAGATTCAGGCCTTTGCCACACCCAGAGTAAAAGAAGCAAAGTGATTGTATGACGTTTGAATCTAAACCATACACCCCCAATGCTGTGGAGAATATGGGAAAGACGTATTATGTGGTCCAGAAACATCCGAAAGCTTCCCGAGTCCTATGGTGTGACGATTCCGGGGCTACAGTTCTCGGCGCCATGACTTGCAATAAAAAGCCTGGTCTGGCAGTGAAGAAGCAGGATGGTTGGACATCAATCTATTGTGGAGCTTATACTGTTCCCTCGATACTTCTAAGGCAAATAGGCAAATTTGCTGGGGTACATATCTATGATGATACCGATGATGTAGTCTATGCCAGAAAAAGTCTGCTGGTTGTGCACACAGCAGAGGGTGGAAAGCGCACCTTACATCTACCTCGAGAAGTAGATGTTCTAGATACCTTTAGTGGCGAGGTAATTGCCAGGAAAACGAGGACCATCGAGGCAACTCTTCCTTCCCGCTCGACAACGATCTATTTATTAAAAGATTGATGATCGGGAAAAGATGCATCAGAAGTAATTCAGAAGGCTATAAAGGCCTTGGACGAAGATGGATGAAAAATTTTCATCATGCGAGAGATATATGACTAGCGACATCGAACTAAGCGCACTCATAGAGCACAATAGAAAAGGGGATTTTTCAATAAGCTTTACCGGTGCACCTACCGGTACAAAGGTTACTTATACGATGACGTGTTTGAATTTTGAATTAGGAACTTTTTTAGCTCGCTCTTCCTTCATGCTGCCCGAGAATGATAGCAACCGCCGGCAATATCTTGATAAGGCAGATAAATACTTCAATTCCATATTGATCCTCTGCTTGTGGCATCTTATGGAACCAGAACAAGGGAAGTATAATGAGGAACCTTATCTTTCAATATGGAAGTGGTGTCATGCCCACAAAAAGAAAACGATAGCTCTTTCCGTATTCTATGGATGGGATGGCCTGGACGATTGCGATCCCGCAGACGCGCATTTGAGTTATATTCAGCCCTGGGTCAGACGCTTGAATGCTGAGCAGCTCGAAGAGGCCATGAAACGCCGACTGCAGTGCATACTCACCCTTTTTGATGGTAAGATATCGAATTATATCTTAATGAATGAAGTGCTGGGGAAAGAGAGTCTGGAGCCTGGAGACTATTACAGCAACATTTTGGGATTCAAAACGTTGGAACCTTATTTCCGATGGGCTCAGGCTATCAATCCCAATGCAAACTTTTACCTTAACGAAAACAGCATTCTCGAAGGCGACAAAACCCCGCACTATATTCAGATGATCCGTTTGTTGATCGAGGCAGGGGTCGAAGTGGGCGGAATTGGCATCCAGGGTCATTTTTTTGGTAAGAGACTCCCGCCCAGCGAAGAAATGTGGGAAAAACTCGATGCACTGTCGATCTTCAATCTCCCCATACGGATTACAGAATTCGGCATACAGGCAATCGATGAAAGGCAGTACGCAGAAGATCTTTACCGCTTCTATCGTCTATGTTTTGCACATCCAGCAGTGGAAGGTATAACCCGTTGTTTTTATTGGGAGCCTGAAATGTGGCCCCGTGGCAAGGAGCTTCAGGTGCATTATGGCTGGCGTCAGGAGGCACCCCTCTGGCGCAAGAATTGGTCACCAACTCCAGCCGCGGAGATTTATCAGCATCTGGTGACGGATGAATGGGTGACGAAGGGTTCTGGAGAGATTGATGCTCAAAGACAGCTTCAATTCCGTGGATTTTTTGGCACCTATCAGTTCGATGTCGGTGGCTCAAGTTACACCGTTGAATTTACGCACGACAAACAGAGTGCGACTGTAACCTTAACATAATGATACATGGTGGCCGATAAAGAGTTCGTACAATTGGTAAAAAAAGGTTGTGGTATACTTTGTGGTGATTGGGCTGGCGTCGGTTGGCAGGAATTTGACTTCCTGAAGATAATGCACTACCAGAAAGCTATAGGGTTCAAGGGCACGCAGTCTGGTAATCTAGACGATAGAACAGCTATTTTAAATAATCCAAATGAACTCTCCCAGCCTTTGACTTTCCCCCAAGGTTGAAATTTGGTAATATTTAAGTAGTCAAAGACGGGAGGTTGCGTATTCCGCCGCAAAGTAGCCACCCACTCCGGTGATGGTAGCCACCCGTTCCGCTCAAGGTAGCCACCCCACCTCCAGCTTCAATTTCTTCCTTTCTAATTTGCGATTTGCGGCGATATCTCCCCAGAATTGATATTCTTCCTTACCCAAGTCCCGGAAAATCCGTAAGAAGCGATTTTGAAAAGCAAATTCAGGTATAAGGTTCTATTATTGATTCCCAAAAAACCCTTGACCGGATTTTGAAAGGGTGGTAACATTTAGAAAAGTAATTTGATGAACACATAACCGGTAAAACAAGGGGAGGAAAGATATGAGCAAAAGTCATGATGCTAAAAAAGATGTAAAAAAGAAGG
>CAZVUE010000123.1:0-3551 GCA_964630335.1 uncultured bacterium
TGCCGGAGGAGGCAATCTTCAGAGCTTCCAGTAAAGCCTTCCCTTTATTAAGCGTCTCCTGGTATTCCCGTCTGGGAATCGAGTCGGCAACCACCCCCGCCCCTACCTGAAGGTACGCCTTGCCATCCTTGATGAGAACGGTTCGGATGGTAATACAGGTGTCAAGGTTACCCGCAAAGTCAAAATAACCGACCGCACCCGCGTAGGGACCCCGCCTATCCGGTTCCAACTCATCAATAATTTCCATCGCCCTGACCTTGGGTGCACCAGTCACGGTTCCGGCCGGGAAAGAAGCGGAGAAGAGGTCAAAAGCATCCCTGCCCGGCATAATCTTGCCGGTAATGTTACTCACTAAATGCATCACGTGGGAATACCGCTCTACCGTCATCAGTTCCGTAACCTGCACGCTCCCGGGCTGGCAAACCCGGCCTAAATCGTTACGACCTAAATCGACCAGCATAATGTGTTCTGCCTTCTCCTTTTCGTCCCCTTTCAACTCTGTTTCCAGCGCAAGGTCTTCTACCTCATCTTTTCCCCGGTGTCTGGTTCCGGCAATCGGTCTTAAGGTTGCGGTATCACCTTCCAAGCGAACCATCACCTCCGGAGAAGAACCGACCAGAACCATTTTACCGAAGTTGAGGTAGTAAAGGTACGGAGAAGGATTGATGGAACGGACCGCCCGGTAAAGGTCAAAACATCCTGTCTCCATTGCGGAGTATTTAAGCGAGAGCCGCTGAGATAAAACAATCTGAATCGCATCCCCTCTGGTAATGTAGTCTTTTGCCTTTAAGACTGCGGATTCAAACCGGGAGCGAGTGAAATTGGAATCAAACCGGTTCCGGTTGTCAAGAGGGTTTTGAAGGTTCTTCCCGGCTTTGACGCGGTAATCTTTTTGGCTAAACCCGTCCCGCAGACGGCCGATAATTTCTTCTATCTGGTCAGACGCTTTTTGGTAAGACTTCTTCAATCCTTCTTTGGGCCGGGCATAGGTAATCACCTTCAGCCGCTGTCGCAAATGGTCAAAGACCAGAAGGGTATCAGCCAGGAATACCTGGATATCAGGTACATCCAGAAGGTCAGGCTTATTGTCCGGCAGACGTTCTAAAAACTGGACCACATCGTAGGCAAAATAACCTACCAGACCGCCGGAAAAACGGGGAAGCGTCGGGTCAGACGCGGATTTAAACCTCCGGAGGTATTCCCGTAAAAAAGAGAGGGGATTACCTTCTTTTATCAGGGTCCGTCCGTTTTCTTCTATCTCAATGCGGCTATTTTTAGTACGGATGACTGCCCCCGGATTGGTACCCAGAAACGAATACCTTCCGACCTTTTCGCCTCCCTCAACGCTCTCTAAAAGAAAACCCGGCTTTGAACCCACCACCTTCCGGTAAGCGGAGACGGGTGTCTCCAAGTCAGCCAGTATTTCACAGGAGACCGGAATTATGTTCACTGCACCGTCTGCCAGACGTTTAAACCCGGCAAAAGATGGATATACTTCCATAATGGATTCCCGCTTACCCCTGCCTCTTACATGCAGGGGCAGGCTCGCGGGAATGACAGTGGTCGATGTGTTTGAGCCAGTTCTTATCATCCCGGTTTGGGAAATCAGTACGGTAATGGGCACCGCGACTTTCGGTCCTCTTTAAAGCACTACCGGTAATTAAACCCGCCAGCAAAAGCATATTCTGCACTTCCCAACCCGATGGTTCGGCAAAAGAAGTGGAGAGAACATAACCCTGCCAATCGCTAATCTTTTTGAGCGCACCCTCTAAACCCGCCTTTTCCCGCTCAATGCCAACCTGGCGCCACATCAGCGTATTTAAAGAACGCCGTAAATCAGATGCATCCAGATGGGCATTGTTCCAGCGCCGGGAAAATTTTATCGCGCCACGAAAAACATCCTTATTCTCTGCCGCTGATTTGCCCGCTCTGTTTCCAAAAACGAGACATTCCAGGAGGGAATTACTGCCTAAACGGTTGGCGCCATGTACGCCGGAACAGGCGACCTCACCGCAGGCAAAGAGATTTTCCACATCGGTTCTTCCGTCGGTATCGGTTCTTATTCCACCCATGGAATAGTGAGCGGCCGGTCTGACCGGAATAAGGTCAGACACCGGGTCGATTCTAAAACGGCGCACCATAGCATAGATTGACGGAAACCGTTTCTTAAACTCCTGGCTCATGGTACGACAGTCTAAATAGACGCAGTTTATCTGACGCTGCTTCATCTGGTTTAAGACCGCCTGACTAACCACGTCGCGGGGAGCCAGTTCTCCTTTCGGATGGTATGACGGCATAAACCGTTCGCCCCGGTCATCAATTAGTATGGCACCTTCCCCGCGTACCGCTTCGGAAATCAAAAAACGCGGCGCACCCGCCACGTAAAGAACCGTCGGATGGAACTGAATAAATTCCAAATCACGCAGAGCCGCACCACACCGATAAGCAGCGGATAAACCGTCACCGGTCGATATGGTCGGATTGGTCGTCTCCTGAAAAATCTGCCCATTACCACCGGTAGCCAGAATGGTTGAGGCGGCCCGGATGAACAAAAACGTCTTCTTCTCCGCTTCATAAAAGAGTCCTCCGACCACCGCCTTGCCGGAAGTCACTAAGTCAATCAGAAAATATCGTTCCCGAATCTCAATCCGGCGGTTCTGGATAACCTGCGGAGAAAGGGTACGGATTACCTCGTTGCCGCTGCGGTCTCCGGCCGCATAAATAATCCGGGACACCGAATGGCCGCCTTCCCTGGTAAAAAGGAGTTGTTGTCCTCTCCTGGTAAAAAGTGCGCCGGTGGAAAGTAATTCCCTTATTCTCTCGGTCCCTTCCTCAACCAAAACTTTCACTGGGGCGAAATCAGCCAGACCCGCTGAGGCTTCCATGGTATCTTTTAAGTGCTTCTCGGAAGAATCATCCGGAGAAAGCGCTACCGCAATACCACCCTGAGCCAAATCAGAAGCACTCTCTAAAAGGCCCCCTTTGGTCACCAGGGTTACCCGACGCTTTTGGGCTGCGGTTAAACTGGCGGAAAGACCACCCGCCCCGCTCCCGATTACCAACACCTCAGTCTCTTCTTCGGGAATGTTCTGGGAATCAAAGTCAACTAAATAAGGCGCAACCATTCAGGGGTTGAAGTCTAAAACCTGGGAAGAAGCGTTGGGTGGCGATGAAACCTTCTGGGGGTCAAATATCCAGAGTACATGACCATCCATAAAGAGGAAATTGGTACCTCCGAGGTGCCGGTTAGAGCAGATTCCGTAATAAAAGTCTGGGTCGGTGTCGGTGGGAGCGCCTACCACTACTACACCGGCATTCGGATTCCTGTCGTAAATTAACGGGAAGGTACTGGGATGGTTGACATCCCCCAATTTTCGACCTTCCGCCGCCTTCCGGTTGTAGGCGTAGTCAGGGAAGTCCTTCTTATTCATCTCCGTCGGGCAGAGATAAGTCTTTTCGTTATTAGACACATACTCAAGAAGATGGCCAATCCAATAATTAGGGGGTTCATTATCGGGCAGGGTATCCTGGTTATCCTGGCAGTACATATA
>CAZVUE010000123.1:3561-3799 GCA_964630335.1 uncultured bacterium
TTTTCGTTATTAGCCACATAATCAAGCAGCCTGCCAACCCAACCATTATTAGGGGGTTCATTATCGGGCAGGGTATCCTGGTTATCCTGGCAGTACATATAAACTGCCAGCCCCAACTGCTTCAGATTGTTAATACAGTTTGTCCGGCGAGCCTGCTCTCTGGCCCGGGAAAGCGCCGGCAGAAGCATCGCGGCCAGGATGGCGATAATTCCAATAACAACCAGAACCTCAATTAAAG
>CAZVUE010000124.1:0-3792 GCA_964630335.1 uncultured bacterium
ACCCGACCCAGGATTATGGGTGTCCTTAACCTGACGCCGGACTCCTTCTCCGACGGAGGAGCCTATTTAGAAAAAGAGAAGGCAATTGACCGGGCTTTCCAGATGGAGGCTGAGGGAGCGGACATTATTGATTTGGGCGCGGAATCAACCCGGCCAGGCAGTCAACCCGTAAGTGCGGAAGAAGAGAAGAAAAGGTTGCTGCCGGTCCTGGAGAATCTTATTCCTAAAATAAAGATACCTGTCTCAGTAGATACCTACAAATATGAAGTAGCTAGAGAAGTACTGGAGAGCGGCGCGCACATCATTAACGACATTACCGCGGGAAATGATACCCGGATTTTGAAACTGGTGGGTAAGACCGGATGCGGACTGGTCTTAATGCATATGCAGGGCACACCTGTTACGATGCAAAATAGACCGGTCTACCAGGATGTGATTGAAGAAATTTCCCGGTTTTTGGAAGAAAGAGTAAGGATTGCTTTGACTAACGGTGTCTCTGAGGAGCAGATTGTGGTTGACCCGGGTATCGGTTTTGGAAAGGACACCGGACATAACCTTACCATCCTGAATAAGATTGGGGAATTCAGAGACCTTTCCCGTCCGGTTATGGTTGGTTCCTCCCGGAAGAAATTTATCGGTGAAATCACCGGTTCTCCGGTTTCCGAAAGGATGGCCGGGACGATTGCCGCGGTAGTGGTGGCCTACCTGGCCGGTGCGTCTATCTTCCGGGTACACGATGTCAAAGAAGTAAAACAAGCCTTGCTGGTAGCAGAAGCGATAAAGAACTGCGATGCGGATATTGGGTGTTGATTTCGGGCAGGAGAATTTAGGCGTAGCCATCTCCAATGAAGAAGGTTCTTTAGCCCAGGGGCTGACGGCTATCTCTAAGAAAGAGTGGGAAAAGAAACTGCCGGAGATAATTAGGAATTATCAGGTCGAATTGGTCGTGGTTGGATTACCCAAGACGATGGATAACAAAAACAGCGGACAGACTCAAAGAGTACTTTATTTCATTGAAAGACTGAAAAAACTGGTGGTCTGTCCGATTACGGAATGGGATGAAAGGCTGAGCAGTAAATTAGCGGAACGTTATCTTTTGGCTGCGGACCTATCCCGGGAGAAAAGGAAGAAGGTTATTGACCGGCTTTCTGCCCAGATAATTTTGCAGGATTACCTTGATTTTTGCCAGAAGCCGGACTATCCCTCCAGGAACGCCGAAGAACTTTAAAAAATATGCCTGAACTCCCCGAAGTCGAGACCATCCGGCAACAACTACGGGAAAAAATCCTCGGCAAGAAGATTAGCCGGGTTGAGGTGAAGGTAGCAAAATTAGTTAAAAAGCCCTCACCCAAAGAATTCTGTCGCCAATTGTCCGGCAAAAAGATTGGTGATATCCGGCGCCGGGGTAAATATCTTATCTTTAAGCTGTTTCCTTCCGGTTATCTTCTGGTCCACCTGAAGATTTCCGGCCGGCTCCTTTATTCTCCGCCGTCCGTTCCCCTTGACGATTCTTATTACCTATCTTTCTTTTTTACCGATAGGTCGGTACTTTATTACCAGGACATAAGGCGCTTCGGCGGTTTTTCTCTCCTGGGTAAAGACCCGGAACCGGAACTGAAACTTGGACCGGAACCCCTTTCTGCCGAATTCACTTTTTTCTCCTATCAGAAGATTTTACGGGGCAGGAAAACCAGAATTAAACCGTTCCTTATGGACCAGGCCGTAGTCGCCGGTTTGGGCAACATCTACGCCAATGAAGTGTTATTTCACGCCAGGATTCATCCTGACCGGAAATCTTCTTCGCTCACCGAAGGTGAACAGAAGATTCTCTACCAGGCGATTCAATCGGTACTGAAGGAAGCGCTTTCTGCCGGCGGGACTTCAATTGTTGACTATGTCAAACCGGATGGCCGGGACGGTACATTTCAGGAGAGGCTCTTTGTCTATGGTCGTAATGGTCAGCCCTGCCGAATTTGTAAAAATCCGATTATGGTAAAAAAAGATGGGAGCCGTTCCACATACTTCTGTGCTCATTGCCAGAAAATTAATGGATAATGTCCGGTATGGTCTGCGGTTTCACATCCTGTCGGATGAGAATGCGGTCGGCCGGGCTAAAGAATTAGTGCGATTTTGCCGGAAGCACAAAATTTCCGAAGTCCATTTCTTCTTCAATGCGGAAGAGTGGAACCGGGGACACGTAACCGGGGCGGAAACAGAAAAAATAATAAATACTTTTAAGAAGATAATCCCGTTTTTGAAAAGAGCCGGGTTCTCCATAAATCTCAACCCGTGGACTACGCTATTGCACTGTGACCGCGGCCGGACCTTGCGTAAAGGTCAGAGATTTGAATTGATGGTTTCCCCGACCGGGAAAATGGCAAAGGCGGTCGCTTCTCCTGCCTGTCCCCAGTGGCGTAAATACATCACTGATTTGTATCACCAGATGGCTGAATTAGGCTTTGATACCATCTGGTTAGAAGACGATTTTCGCTACCATAACCACAGCCCCCTTGATTGGGGCGGTGATTTTAGCGAGAGAATGATGAACCTCTTCAGTCACAGGGTTGGCAAAAAGGTCAGCCGTTCGGAATTAGTGAAGAATGTTTTGCAGCCTGGCAAACCCCATCCCTGGCGAAAGACCTGGTTAGAACTCTGGCGACAGATTAGTGAATCCAATGCAGGGCACTTGAGGGATGCGGTTAAATCTGCAAACCCGAAAGCCCGTCTGGGATTGATGAGCAGTCACCCGGATGTCCACAGCGCAGAAGGCAGAAGGTGGGAAAGCCTTTTCAAAGCATTGGCCATAAACGGCCATGCCGTTCACCGTCCCCATTTTGCCGGTTACGTAGATACCATTGGTTCCTACATTGTTAACTCTTTTGCTCTTCTTGACATTCAGAAGCGGCTGAGACCGGAATGGGTGGAATCCTATCCTGAGGTGGAGAACTTCCCTTTCGGTCGTTTCAACAAGTCTGACACGCTTACCTTTGTGCAGATGGCTTTAGCCAAGGTTATGGGCTCGGAAGGACTTTTACTTGACCTCCACCCCATGACCGGGAACAGTGTTTTTGAAGAGGAGGGTGTCGGAGAACTTTTGGATAAATCCTTTCCGGGGCTTGCTTACCTGGGGCGGGAGTTTAACCGGAAAATGGAATCACAGGGCGTGGGTGTGCTTTTCAAGGAAGATTCTGCAGAAAGCATCCATATTGATTCCGGTGATAATTACCAGAACCTTATCGCCTGGTCAACTCCGCCGGCCAATCTTTTGGGAATGTTCGGGGTTTCCTTTCAGATGGGTGAATCAGAATCGGTGAACCTTATCTGGGGAAAGAAAGCCTGGTCTTTTTCCGATGCCGAGGTAAAAGAAATACTGAAGAAGGGTCTGTGGTTAGACGCGGAGTCCGCCGAGGTTCTGATTAAAAGGGGATTCGGAAAATATCTGGGAATTGAATCCGGGGGATGGCTTTACCGTGAGAAATCTCTGTATTCCGTGGAGCGGGTTGTTTCCGGGGCGAGCGGAGTAAGGGCAGGGTTTAATTCAGGTTGTAACCTGTTCACCCGGATTTTGAAATTTGACTGCCGGAAAGGTATGGCATACTCCTGGACCGAGGTAGTGGATTGTTTTAATAACCCGGTGGGAACAGGGCTCTCCATATTTAAAAACGAATTTGGTGGTACGGTTGCGGTAAGTGCCTTTCCGCTTAATGAAGAGTGGTTAATCTGGAACCCCAACTTCCAGCGCCAGAGAATAGTTCACAGTCTGGTAAGCCTTCTGGCAGGAAAGAATCCTCC
>CAZVUE010000125.1:0-3786 GCA_964630335.1 uncultured bacterium
ACTGGCAAAAAAACTCGGCGTCTCCCAGGTTACGGTGCGCCGTTACCTTAAGGAGATGGAAAGAGAGAAGTTTCTTATCCGGGCATACGGAGGAGCGGTTAAACGGGAACCGGAAATCACTCCGAATTTGTTTTTTACCGAAAAGACACCACTTAACCTCGCCGAAAAAAGAGCCATCGCGCAAACAGCCGCGGGTTTCATCAACGAGGGCGAAACCATCTTTCTGGATAGCGGGACCACTATCCTGGAACTGAGCCGGATTTTAAAAAAGAAAAACTTTAGACTTACCGCCGCTACTAACTCCCTGCCAGTTGTGTATGAACTTATCACCGCTAATAGAATTAAGGTTTTACTCCTGGGAGGGTTTTTGCGCCGGGAACTTTTTGATTTTTGGGGCCCTTTTTCTCTGGAAGAACTGGACCGGCTTTCATTTAATCAGGCTTTTTTGGGTGTAGATGGTATCTCGGGCCAATCCGGCTTAACCACAACCGACTTGACGAGTGCGCGCACAGAAGAAGCGGTTATGGCAAAATCCCAGGTTATCAACATTCTGGCAGATTACTCAAAAATCGGGCAGGACGCACTCATATCTTACGGAAAAATAAAAGACATTCATAAGGTCAAAAGGCTGTTTACCGATTCCAAAATCCCCAAAAAAGAGATTGAGTTGCTGAAATCATTAGGGTTGGAGATAAAGATTGCAAACCTAAAGGTTTGCCCTACTTAAAAAGTGCGATAAATCGCACCGCTACAGTTTAATAGGAGATTCTTCGCTACGCTCAGAATGACACAGAGGCAGGCTGAAGCCTGCGACTCCCAATGATTTTAGTCATTGACAGCGGAACCACCAACACAAAAGCCTTCTTCTTTGACCACCAGGGAGGTTTTGTAGCCGGGACCGCCAGTCCAACCAAAACATTCCATCTCCCTTCCGGCAAAGTAGAACAACGGTCCGAAGACTGGTGGCAATCAGCGGTTGAAGCGATTAAAAAGTTGTGCTTACAAAAACACCCTGAGATAGAGGCAATCGTCATCAGCAGTCAGGGCGGGACTTTTGTCCCATTAGATAAAGATTGGAAGACTTTAGGTCCCGGGATAACCTGGCTGGACAACCGCGCGGAATCTGTTGCAAAAGGTCTGGATTCTAAATACGGGAAAGGGTTTTTCTTTCGTAAAACCGGTCATTACCTCAAAGGTTGGTGTCCGATAGCGGTTATCTTATGGCTCCCAAAAAATGAGCCTGCCCTCTTCTCACAAATCCGGCGGATTTCTTTTGTACCTGATTATCTCAACCAGAAACTTACCGGAAGGTTCTTTCTTGACCAGACCGCCGCAGGTATGACTTCGTTCTTTAATATAAACTCCGGAACCTGGGACAAAAAATTGTTAGACCTCGTCCGGATGAAAAAAGAGATGATGCCGGAAATTGTACCTGCCGGCAGCATCGGCGGAAAACTGAACCGGGAAGCGGCAGACCTCTTGAATTTAAAAGAAGGTATCCCGGTCATTTCCGGTGGGCACGACCAGTATTGCGCTTCTTTAGGCGCTGGTGCGGTTAAATCCGGTGACTGTCTGATATCCTGCGGTACTGCCTGGGCACTTCTGGTCTGCACGGAAAAACCCATCTTTAAGACAAATTCCTTCTGGAGTCCTGGCAGACATCTCAAAAAAGATTATTTCGGATTGATGGGAGCGATTGGAGACGGTGGTGTGGTACTCGACTGGCTTAAAAAAAACTTGCGTTTTTCTATGGATTCCCGCTTAAAGCATGCGGGAATGACATGGGGGGTGCATGCGGGAATGACAGCACTAAAGGTGGTTCCTTATTTCAGTCAGGGGAAGGGTACCATCCGGAATCTGAGTTTAGCCAGTAAACCGGAAGAAATATATTTGGCGACCGTAAAAGCACTGGTAGATGAAGTCAACGATTATCTTGAGCAGATACGAAATAAACTGGTAATAAAAAAATTGTTTTTGGTCGGGGGCGGCGCTAAGGAACCGCTCCTGGCTCCGATGCTTTCCGAATCCACTAAACTGAAAGTTTCTGTACCGGAGATACACGAAGCGGCTGCTAAGGGCGCGGCTCTTCTGGCACTTTAATCCGCGGGTCGGATAAATCCGACCCCTACCTGGGAGGAAAAATGAATTACTGGGCAGATGTTAATTTACAGGAGGTTCCGAACATTCAGGTACTTCCACCCGGTCCAAAATCTAAAGGATACCATGACCGGGCAAGTAAGTATATGAAAGGGTATTCCAGTCAGGTCAAACTCTTTCCAGTCGTCTTTGAAAAGGGCTACGGAGTTACTCTGACCGATGTGGACGGCAACACCTACTTAGACTTTTCCTCCGGCATCTACGTTACCAGTTTAGGACACTGCCATCCGAAAGTAAGTGAAGCGGTGGCTAAATATGCCCGAACTCTGATGAACTGCCATGATTTCACCACACCCATCAAAACCCGCCTGTTGGAGAAGTTGGCGGCGGTTACTCCGGGTGACCTTAACGGCATCCAATTTTACGACAGCGGAACTACCGCGGTGGAGGCTGGCTTACGTGCCATCCGGGCGGCTACCAATAGATTTGAATTTATCTCATTCCACAGGGATTTTCACGGAAAGACGATGGGGGCGGTCAGTTTAGCCGGTGTGGACAAAACCCAGGGGATGCGGGCTCCGGGCTTCTTTCTGGTACCCCGGGGGTACTGTTACCGGTGTGCTTTTAAACTAAAATACCCGGAATGTAATCTTCACTGTGTCGATTATATTGAAACCGTCATTAAAAATGAGACCAGCGGCCAGGTGGCTGGCATCGTCTTAGAACCTATTCAGGGTTGGGCCGGCTCTATCGTTCCGCCGGACGGCTGGGTCCAAAAGATTAGAACTCTGTGTGACAAATACGGACTTCTTCTTATGGCGGACGAAGTTTTGACCTGTATGGGTAGAACCGGCAAGATGTTTGCCATGGAACACTGGGATACCATCCCTGATGTTCTTATCCTGGGTAAATCCTTCGGTAACGGCTTTCCGGTAACCGCAATGGTGATATCGGATAAGTATAAAGAAAGCCTGGAGAAGATATCCGCTTCCACCAGTTACGGCGGCAATCCGATGGCTTGCGCCGCGGCTTTAGCCTCAATTGAAATAATTGAAGAAGAAAGACTCTGCCGGCATTCGGAAGAATTAGGGGAATTTATGTTAGGTCTGCTCCAGAATATAAAAAAATCCCATCCCGTCGTAGGAGAAGTTCGTGGTAAGGGCTGTCTTTTAGGTATTGAACTGGTAAAGGACCAGAATACCCGGGAACCTTTTGAGGAAGCAGGAAAGATGGTTTACCAGAAAGCTTTCCGCAAGGGCCTGGCGTGGGTACCGGCGGGACATATTTTACGTCTTTCACCACCCATTATTATGAGCAAAGAAGCAGCCGCAAGGGGAATAGAAATAATTGAAGAGGCGATAACCGAAACCGAAAAGGAGTTGGGGCTTACCGAAGGGCGTTAGTGTCCTCGGTTTTGATAGAAAGGAGAAATTCCGCATTGGAAGCGGTTTTCCGCAGACGTTCCAGGAGTATCGACATCGCCTCTTCTGAAGGAAGTGGTGCCAGAATTTTGCGGAGTAGCCAGACCCGTTTCAATTCCTCCGGGTCAAGGAGCAATTCTTCCCGACGGGTACCACTTTTATTAATATCAATCGCCGGCCAGATTCGGCGGTCTGCCAGATGACGGTCAAGACTAACCTCCATATTTCCCGTACCTTTGAACTCCTCAAATATTACGTCGTCCATGCG
>CAZVUE010000126.1:0-3779 GCA_964630335.1 uncultured bacterium
CTTCCGACCAACATTATAAGTTTTTTCTTTTTACTGGGTATCTTGCTGCTGCACAAGCAGTTTCAGGGCCGGATGGTCCTTCTGGAACGTGAGAGTGAAAAGATGAGGCTTTCTTTATTTGACCATATACGGGAAAGTATCCTTCTTACCACGCTTAACGAAATTATCGCGGTCTTTGGTCGTAACCCAAACCTGGATGACATTCTTAACCGGATTGCGGAAGCCAGTCAGAAACTGATTAAAGCGGATAATTTGATTTTACAGGTGTACAGTTCTGAAGAAAGGCGGTACTTTACGCTGGTCGTAAAAGGTAGCGAGGCGGTAGACTTGGGGGAAGAAATCCTGGAGGATGTTATCCTTTCCGGTAATTCTGCTCTGATTAATAATACCCAATCCTTTTCCCGGTACCGTTTTCTGAGTGCAAAGGGTTACAGTTCTTTTCTGGCGGCTCCCCTTAAACACCGGGGTGAAAGTATTGGATTGCTCGCTGCTTTAGGCCGGGAAAAAGGTGCTTTCACCAGCCGGGACCTTGGCCTGATGACCACCTTAGCGGTCCAGGCCAGCCTTCTAATTGAAAACGCCACGCTTATGGAAAAGACCAAGCGTCTTTCGATTACCGATGGTCTTACCAACCTTTTTAACCGCAGATATTTTGAAGAGTTTTGGAAGAAAGAGATGGGAGAAGCCATCAAGAATAATCAACCCTGTTCCATTGCCATGTTTGACGTGGACAATTTCAAGAATTACAATGACACCCATGGCCATCAGGCGGGTGATGAAGTTTTGCGGACGATCGGTCATACTTTACAACGGGGGACCAAGGGTTCAGATATCGTGGCGCGGTACGGTGGAGAAGAGTTTGTGGTTATTTTTTCTGAAACCACTCTTGAAAATGCCGCTTTAGTCTGCCGCAGGCTTAACCGCGCGGTCACCGAACACCATTTCCCGGGCGAAGAAACACAACCAAACGGCGACTTGACCGTCAGTATTGGAGTGGCAAGTTATCCCGGTGACGGAACGACCGCGGAGACGGTTTTGAAGAAGGCCGATGATAGACTTTATTCTGCTAAAGAGCAGGGCCGAAACCGGGTTATTTCAGAGTAGGTGCATCAACCATGTCATTGCGAGAATCGTAGTTTGTGACGTGGCAATCTCGATATTGCTTCAGAGTAGGTTTTTGACAACGTATTGAATCGCGGATTCTTTTTTCGTTAAATAGATTTGCCTGATTTTTTCCTTTTCTTTTTGTAATTTTTCTCTTATCCGTTCAATTTCCGCAGACTTCTTTTTGTTTATCGTCTCTTCCATTTCGGATAATCTTCGTTCGGCTTCTTTTTCGGCTTCGGAAATATAGAGGGCTTCTTTTTTCCGGATTTCCAATAAAGATTCCGCCGCTCTTTCTTTTACCCGCGCCAGGGTCATCCTTGCCTCTTCTTCTGCGCGGCTGATCTTTTCAAGCACTTCTTTTATTTCGGACATGTAGGAACTTTACCGGATGGGGATGGTCTTAATCTCTTCGCTGACTACCTTCCCGTCCCGGATGTGTTTAATTGAGACCACCCGGTAGTCGCCCTGAGTCGCGATAGGTTCGACAAAAACCTCTTCGTGCCAGCCTTCACGGGTCGTCCGGCTGTATCTAACCGGAGCATTTCGCGCGGCTGCTTCTTTGGCTGCCTGGTCAACGATGTCGCCGATAACCGCACCTAAAAGTCCTCCCGCGACCGCACCAAGGACACCACCCCGCCAGGAATTTTCTTTATCGATGGCGGCACCGGCAATCCCGCCGGCAATTGCGCCGATTTTGGCACCCGCTCGGGTTGAGGGCGCCATCGTGGAACATCCCGCACAAAATAACAGACTACCCACCAGCAAAAACGTTATAAATCGCATCTTCCCTCCTTTTTCCGATTCACCCCTTTTCCATTTGAAAGCATAGCACAGAATTTATTTACGGGTCAAGTAATAAATGATTTTAGGTTGTTATGATAAGGAGCGTTTTCGGGAATAAAGTAAGAGAACGATAAGAGGAAGGTAACCGAGAAAATAGAGGTATTTGCCTGTTGGTACGGTGACGAAAGCGAATGGTAATTCTGAAAGGAACCGGGTGGTTTGATAAAAGAAGGAGGTTAGGGCGGCAGCGGTGGCAGCGAAAAGGAATTTGAACGGAACCAGAAGAATTGCCAAAAAAGTTTCTAAGACAATCAGGCCGGAGAGAGGAACAAAAATAAGATTTGCCACAAGTCCTAACGTAGGGATATTACCGAAGTGGAAAGCGGTTAAGGGAATGCTGACCAATTGACCGATGATTGTCGCAGAGAGGCTGTTTGCCAACCAGGCTGGCATCCGGCGGAAATAAGGGTTCAGAGTTTTAGTGCCGGTAATTAGACCTAATGTAATTCCAAAAGTCAGCTGCCAGCCCGCATCAAATAAAGAAAGCGGGTTGAGCAGAAGGAGTACAAAGGCTGCCAGGGAGATGGCGTAAACAGGTTTTGATTTCCGGTTCAGGACGACACCCAAGTAGTAGAATCCCGCCATTAACCCGGCCCGTACCACCGGTGCGGATAAACCGCAGGCTAACGTATAGGCTGAAATGGCCGGAAGGTAGAGCAAAGCCTTCAGCCGGGGGTGAAGTGACAACGGTGAAAGAATAAAATGGATAAAGAGGAGAAAGAAACCCACGTGCAGACCGGAGACGACCAGAAGGTGGTAGACACCTACCTTCTGAAAAGGTTCTTTCAATTCCGATTTGGGGTTCCGTAACCCGAAGGACATCATTTCCAGGATGGAGAGGGCTGGTTCTTCCGGAACCAGTTCGGTCAAAATATTTCTGATTCGGCTGCGGACAGAAAAAGCGAAAGGGAGCAGAGGGTTTTTATTCTCAGTCCCGATAATGGCTAAATCAGTCTTTCCGGGGTAAGCAACCGCGTATATCCGGTGTCGGGCAAGATAGCCGGTGTAATCAAACCCGTCTTTGGAGACCGGTTTTTCCACTACCAGCCGGACCCGGAGCCGGTCACCATACCGGAGCGGCACCGGACGCTCCCGGAAGACAAGAAGAATATTTCCGGTAACCGGCCAGATAGAAATCGGTTCCGTAATTCTCTCTGCCTGAACTATTACCTGTCCCTTATCTTCGGAAGGGTTGTTTATTATTACTCCCTTAATTATTATCGGATTTTTCATCCGGAACCGGCTGATATCATTGGGTCCTGGTTTTTGAAAATACTGGCTGTGACTGATACCGATGAAGAAAAAAGGGAAAAGAAGGAAAAAACGGAATCGGTTCCAAAAGGGCTGGTTTTTACGGTTTGGCAGTAATAAACTAATCCCGAGGATTAGACCGGCCGAGAGAAGATAGATTTGTGGATTCCGGGGCAGGACCCTGGCTAATAGTATGCCGGTGATAAAGAGAGATAGAACGAAGGGCAGAGGGTCAAACGGGAATCTTAGGGGTTGTCGCACATTTACCTTCATATATGATTCTGGCCTCGCCGGAGAGGAATGCTTCACCTCTTTCTTCGGTTACGGTAAGTACTTCCCCGGAAAAGGCAGATACCTTAACCGGCAAGTCAACTTTTCCCAACCGGTTGAGAATGATACCGGCCGCTGCTGTTCCGGTACCGCAGGATAGCGTTTCATCTTCTACGCCCCGTTCGTAGGTCCGGATTCTAAGAGAATCTTTGTCCAATTCTACGAAATTAACGTTGGTCCCTTCAGGTGCAAAGCAAGTGTGAAAACGAATCTTGCGACCCAGTTCCTTCACCGGAAATTTACTTAAG
>CAZVUE010000127.1:0-3772 GCA_964630335.1 uncultured bacterium
AAAAGAAAAATTATAGCTCGCCTTAAAGGGGGGAAATATCTTATTATTCCTCAAGCATTGGGTAATATTGATAAATACATTGGTAATTGGTATATAGCTGCCAGGGAAGTAATTAATTCTCCAGATTATTACATTGCTTTTTATAGTGCAATGCAACATTGGGGAATGTTAACCCAACCAATAACTAAGGTAATTGTTGCAACACCTAAAAGACAATTTATATCCAAAAAAATGAAAGACAAATTAGTTATAATCTTTGTAAACAAAAAGTCCGTCTGGGGTATTAAAGAAGATTGGGTTACTAAAACTGAAAAAGCGCGATTTTCAGACTTAGAAAAGACTATCATTGATTGTTTGTCTTATCCCAAGCATTGTGGAGGTATTACTGAAATTGTCAAAGGTATTTGGATAGTACGAGATAAGATTGATTATATCAAACTATGTGATTACGTAAATAAATATAACAAAAATGCGGTTGCTAAACGTCTTGGATATGCCTTAGAAATTCTTGAAATTGACCAGCCTGTAGTAAAAAATAGACTGAAAAAATATATCAAAGACCGCTATGATTTATTTGATCCGACTTTACCTAAGCAAATTTTAAATAAGAATAATTGGCGCTTGGTTGATAATGTGGGACAAAAAACAATCCTTAATTTAATCAAGCACTAATCATGATAAGCTATACTCAAATTCAAAAATTATCTTCTATGGAGGGGGTTCCGGAAGAAATAATCGAAAAGGATTACCTTATTGAACTAATCCTGTATTATCTATCCAAAGATAAATATTTAAAAGAGCGATTCATTTTCCGTGGTGGCACCGCATTAAAAAAGATATATTTTAAAGATTACAGATTCTCAGAAGATTTGGATTTCTTAGTACAATTTGCCGAAAAACTCAAAGAAATTGAAAACAAATTGAACAACCTTTTAGAAAAAATTAATAGCGATTTTCCATTTCAATTAGGTATAGGCGAAAATTCTAAACGCGAAAAAGATAGAAACCAGATTTTTATTACCTATAACATTGTTGAAGAAATTCGTATTATCAAAGAACTAAAAGTTGATATTATAAAAGATAATTCTATTCCGACCTCCCGAGATAAAAAGATACTATTTACCCATCAAGATTTTAAAGAGAACCGGTTCCTCAGGACTTATGTTTTAGAATCTATTGCAAGTGATAAAATAGGCAGGATATTAGATGTCATTAACGAACCCCGTGATATTTACGATTTATGGTATCTATTAAAACATGATATTGATGCAAAAAGTATTGAAAAGGAATTTAAAAATAAATACGGTTATAATATTGTTGTATCTAATCTTCTGAAAGAAATTTACAAAGAAGAATATAGGCGGACTTGGCATACAAGACTAGAAAAACAAATCCGAAATCTGCCGGCCTATGATAAAGTAGCAAATGAATTAGAATATCTTATTAAACGAAAAATGGACAGTAAAAACCCATAAAATCTGTTTCCCAATAAAATTTAAGCCAAGTAATATGAAAAGAGAATATCCCGAATTAGTGCAGAAGGTGACCGCAGAAATCAGCGCGGTACTTCAAAAGGTTGAGCCGGCAGAAGTGGAGAGGTTGGTTGCGGAAATCCTGAAGGCAGAGAAGGTCTTCATCTTCGGCGTGGGCAGAGTCTTCCTTGCCTTACAGTGTTTGGGAAAGCGGTTAGGACACCTTCAGATTGACTGCCAGGTGGTTGGTTCCATAACCGAAAAGCCGATAACGAAAAAAGACTTCCTTCTGGTTGCCAGCGGTTCCGGAGAGAGTAAGATTCCGGTTCAGATTGCCCGGATAGCCACAGAGAAAGGCGCGACGGTCGGTCTAATCACCTCTGCCCGGCGGTCCACCCTAAAAGGCCTCGCGGATTTCTGCGTTCATCTGTCCGCACCCACCAAGACTGACTCTTCAGAGGGTGTCCCCTCCATCCAGCCGATGAGTAACCTCTTTGAACAGGCTCTGCACATTTTCGGAGACATCGTCGCGATAATGATTCAGAAGAAAAAGGGATTGACGAACGAAAACCTCTGGAAGCGCCACGCCAACCTGGAGTAGGTACACAACCTAATCGAAATCATTTTCATGGCCGCGATATCCTGAAATTCCGACATAAGACGGAATTTCAGGGTCCCCCGTCATTGACTTGACAGATGTAACCAAATAGAGTACAATTGTACCCATTGTGGGTACAATGGCGGAAAGAAATGAGATATCCGGAGTTCTGTTCGGCAAGACCCGCCGGGCAGTCCTTTCTCTCCTTTACACTCATACTGACGAGCCCTTCTATCTCCGGGAAATAGTGCGTAATGCCGGTGGGGGCTTGGGTGCGGTTCAGCGGGAATTGAAACAACTTTCAGAAACCGGCATTATTCAGCGGATGGTCCGGGGACACCAGGTCTATTACCAGGCTAATTCGCAGTGCCTGGTCTTTGAAGAAATCAAGGGGTTAATAGTTAAAACCGTTGGCAAAAAAAGACCGAAAAAGAATTCCTTGACTTAGTCTATTATGGATAAGCAGTATAATGCGAAAGAGGTGGAAACAAAGTGGCTGAACGTCTATCAGGAAAATAAGTTTTTCCACGCGGATAACCTCTCCGATAAGAAACCCTTTGTCATCGTCATTCCGCCGCCCAACGTGACCGGTGTCCTCCACATTGGCCATGCCCTGAATAATACCATCCAGGATGTGCTCATCCGCTGGAAACGGATGGCTGGCTTGAATGCCCTATGGGTTCCCGGAACCGACCACGCGGGTATCGCCACCCAGAACGTGGTGGAACGCTACCTTCTGGAAAAGGGTCTGAAAAGGGACGACTTGGGCCGGGAAAAGTTTCTGGAAGAGGTCTGGCGCTGGAAGGAGGAACGCGGCAGTACCATCATTGAGCAGTTGAAAAAATTGGGAGCGTCCTGCGACTGGGAAAGGGAGCGGTTCACCATGGACGAAGGCTTGAGTCAGGCGGTACGTATCGCCTTTGTCCGCCTCTACCGGAAAGGGCTGGTCTACCGGGGGAATTATATCGTTAACTGGTGCCCGCGCTGCGGAACCGCCCTGGCTAACGAAGAGGTGGAGCACGAACCGGAGGATAGCCACCTTTACTATATCCGTTACCCTGGCGCGGACGGTACCAAAGGTGTGGTGGTAGCCACCACCCGGCCGGAGACGCTCTTCGGCGATACCGCGGTTGCGGTCAACCCAAAGGATAGCCGATACAAAAATCTGGTCGGGAAAAACGTTCTTCTGCCTATTCTGAATCGTAAAATACCCATTGTGGCACATCCTTTAGTGAAAAAAGGGTTCGGAACCGGTGCGGTCAAGGTAACACCCCACCACGACGCCAATGACTTCCGAATCGCCAAAGACCTGGGTCTGCCGGGCATCACCGCGATAGACGAAAAGGGGATTTTGACCAAAGAAGCCGGTCCTTTTGCCGGCAAGGAGCGGTTTTCCTGCCGGGAGGAAGTGGTAGCGCTTCTGAAAGAAAATGGCCTGCTGGAAAAAACCACTGACTACCAGCACAGTATCGGCCGTTGTTACCGCTGCGAAACTGTGGTGGAGCCATACCTTTCCCGGCAGTGGTTTGTCCGGATGAAGCCGCTGGCAGAGCCGGCTCTGGAATGGGCAAGAAAAGGGAAACCTCGTTTCTATCCGAAGCGCTGGCAGAAGGTATACCGGCAGTGGTTGGAGAATATTGAAGACTGGTGTATCAGCCGGCAAATCTGGTGGGGACACCGGATACCGGTCTACTATTGTCAG
>CAZVUE010000128.1:0-3739 GCA_964630335.1 uncultured bacterium
GCTTTAGAGAGTGGAGCCGTTTTTACCGCGGGCTTATCCGGCGCTGCCGCCTGTAAAAATAATATGGAGAACCTGACCCCGATGCAGAAGCAATACCACGAGGTTAAAGCCAATTATCCGGATTGTATTCTCTTCTTCCGCTTGGGTGATTTTTATGAGATGTTTTATGAAGACGCCAAGAAAGCCTCCCAGATACTGGACCTGGTCCTTACCGCACGCCGTTCCGTTAAAAGCGGCAAGGTGCCGATGTGCGGTATCCCCTACCACGCTGCGGATAACTATATCACCAAACTCATCAAAGCCGGATTCAAGGTCGCCATCTGCGAACAGGTGGAAGACCCGGCGCAGGCTAAGGGTCTGGTCAAGCGCGGCATTGTCCGCATCGTAACCTCCGGCACTTTTATTGACGAAAACAGTTTTGAGTCCCGGTATCTTCTTGCTCTGATCAGGGATAAGAACGAAACCGGCCTGGCGTTTGTTGACCCGGCTATCGGAACCATCCACATCAATCAATATCCGGAAATGGAGAAAGCGATAGAAGTGATTGCCAAATTATCCGTTTCAGAAATTATTTTCCCGGTGGGAGAGGAAGACAGCGTAAAAGAAATTTTTAATCAGCCGCTTTTGAAAGGGAAAGGTTTTACCCTGACTCCCTATGTGGATTGGGCTTTTAATCCGGAGATGGCGGAAAAGTCGCTCTGCGAACATTTTCACACCCGGGGTTTGGCCGGATTCGGCATTAAGGACATTCCTTTGGCGGTTGCCGGTGCGGGTGCGCTTCTGGAGTATTTAAAAGAGATGAATCGTCAGCCGATGCTCCACGTGGACCGGCTCTCCATTTATACCGATAGTGACTATCTCTTCATCTCTCCGGCTGCCTGCTACGGGCTGGAATTGGAGGTCTTGGTCAAGACCATTGACCATACCCTGACGCCAATGGGTAAACGGAAGTTAAGACACTGGTCTTACCATCCCTTAAAGGAAAAGGAAGCGATTCAGGAACGCCAGCAGGCGGTTTCCTTATTGCGTCAAAACCCTGAAGTCCAGGAAGGTCTGGTGCGTCTGTTACGTAATATGCCGGATGTGGAGAAGAATCTTTCCCGAATCAGTTGCGGTTACGCTGTTGCCAAGGACCTGCTTGCCCTGCGGAATGTGCTGGTCCGTGTGCCGGAGATTGAGAAGGTTCTTACGCCTCTGGCACAAAAAACCCGGTTTTTCCTCCTGGAGGATATACCGGAGTTACGGACGGTTCTGGAGGAGGTAATCAATCCGGAGATGCCCTTAGCCAACGCTGAAGGCAAGATTATCCGGACCGGTTACCACAAGGAATTGGATGCCTTAAGAGACATTCAGGAGAATGGCCGGCAGGGACTCAAAAAACTTCAGGCAGAGGAGATAAAACGGACCGGCATCAATTCTCTGAAGGTCGGTTATAACCGGGTTTTCGGTTACTACATAGAGGTGAGTAAGCCTAACCTCCATCTTGTCCCTGCCGACTATATCCGGAAGCAGACCCTGGTGAACGGGGAACGGTTTATCACTCCGGCGCTTAAGGAATTTGAGGAGAAGATGCTCACCGCTCAGGAGGAGGTAATCCGGATTGAAGCGGAGATTTTACAGGTTCTTCAGAAGATGGTGTTAGAGAATTCTGTCCCCTTGCATATCTTGAGTACCAGAATTGCCGAACTGGACGTTATTTATTCCTTGAGCCAGATTGCTTTACAGTCAGGGTACGTCCTGCCGGAGATAACCGAAGGCAAAGAACTCATTATCAAGGATGGTAGGCACCCGGTGGTGGAAAAGGTTTCTCTTGAGCCCTTTGTTCCCAACGATGCGCTCTTGGACTGCCAGGAGAATCACCTTCTGGTCATTACCGGTCCCAATATGTCCGGAAAGTCTACCTATATCCGGCAGGTTGCCCTTCTGATAATTCTGGCGCAGATGGGTAGTTATATCCCTGCCGCGTCTGCTTCTATCGGAGTGGTGGACAAAATATTCACCCGGATTGGGGCTCGCGATGAAATCAGTAAGGGGCAGAGTACCTTTATGGTGGAGATGAGCGAGACCGCTGGAATTCTCAATAACCTTTCCGAGAGGAGTTTAGTGGTTCTGGATGAGATTGGCCGGGGTACCAGCACCTACGACGGACTGAGCCTTGCCTGGGCGGTGGCTGAGCATTTGCAAAAACACCGGGTCAAAACCCTCTTTGCCACCCATTTTCACGAACTGACCGCGCTGGCTGAGGAGTATCCGGGTGTTAAGAACTACAACGTTGAGGTGAAAGAATGGGGGAAAGAGATAGTCTTCCTCCACAGGATTATCCCTGGCGGCACGGACGATAGTTACGGAATCTACGTGGCAAAATTAGCCGGTATCCCGAAAGAGGTAATCAAGCGTTCCCAGCAGATACTGAGAAAATTAGAACTGCAGAATGACCTGGAACAGAAGATGCGCAGCCGTACCTCCACCGGAACCCAGTTACCCCTTTTTCTGGAACGGGAAGTTCCGGAAGACCCTGTGGTAGAGGGGATAAAGACCCTGAAGGAGATAGAGGAGGAGATGGCTAACCTTGACCTTAATTCCCTTACCCCCCTGACCGCATTGAACAAGATAGCCGAATGGAAAGAAAAGATAAAAAATGCCAAGCAAACCTAAAGGTTTGCCCTACGTTTTGTAGGGCAAGCAACGTAGGGCAAGGCTTTAGCCTTGCGATAATATAATTATGGGAAAAGTAAATCTGCTGCCGCCTGAGGTAGCCAGCAAAATTGCAGCCGGCGAGGTTGTGGAACGGCCGGCTTCGGTCGTCAAAGAATTGGTTGAGAACAGCCTTGATGCCGGCGCTAAGACGTTAGAGATTAAGGTCAAAAAATCAGGCAAGACCTTTATTTGTGTAAAGGATTCCGGTACCGGTATTGAGCCGGACGACCTGGAGAAAATATTTTTGCGCCACGCCACCAGCAAGATATCCCGGGCCGAAGACCTCTACACCGTCAAATCCCTGGGATTCCGGGGAGAGGCGCTCTACAGTATCGCCGCGGTATCTGATGTTACTTTACGCAGCCGGACGAAAGGCTCCGATACCGGTCTGGAGATGCACCTGCGGGGTAGTGAAAAGATAAGCCTCCGGCCCGTTAGTATGCCGGTAGGTACGGAGATTGAAGTTCAGGAACTCTTTTTCAATACACCGGCGCGGCGGAAATTTTTAAAGGCCGACGCTACCGAATTCAAGCAGATTCTCAATGTTTTTATCCCTTACACGATGCTCTATCCGGAATATCAGTTCATCCTCTGGCACGAATCCAGAAAGGTACTGGAACTTTTACCGGAAGAGAACCGGCTGAACCGGGTCAGCCGGGTTTTGAACCTGCCCCGGGAATCTTTGTTAGAAACAGGGAAAGAGTTTCCGGACCGTCAGGTTTCCCTGTATTTAATTTTAGGAGACGTCAACATTCAAAGGCCACGCAGGGACTTGCAGTTCGTTTTTGTCAACCGCAGGCCGGTTCAGCACGACAACGTCAGTTTTGTCGTCAATAAGTTATACCGTAGTATTCTGCCTCCGGAATCGTATCCCTTCTTTATTCTGGATATCACCGTGCCTCCGGAAGCAGTGGACGTCAACATTCACCCTACCAAGGCCGAGGTTAAGATAAAAGACGAAAACCTCCTTGCCTCCAACCTTCATTTTCTCTGCCAGGAAGTCCTTGTTTCGCTGGGGCAGGCAAAACAGGTCCGGGAGGTT